>NZ_JBALEQ010000055.1:0-107401 GCF_036917775.1 Nostoc sp. | reverse complement strand
AGACCTCGCTTACGCTGTGATTGATGGTGTCAAAGCTAGAGGCGAAAAAGGTAACTACAGTACACAACGTGTTAAATTTGACTCTAATCGCTCTGACTAAGTTTTCGTTACATAGTTATAAACTTTCCTGCCCACCTACTTATACCAGGCGATCAGAAATCGCGGCTACACAAACGTTCGCGTAGCGTCTCGCAGAGAAGTCAGCCTATGCGGACTAGAAGAATTTGAAACTCACAGAGGTGGGTTTTGTTTGTATAGCCGCGTACTCCTACGGAGAAGCAAGCTATGTGTCAGCGTGCCGGAGGTTTTATTCCATTTGCCAGGGCAGGTGTGTTTTTACACTCATTGAGATGCTCCCAATTACTGCTTATGTCTCGTTTTTAGGCACGGTATTTAGGTTATAAAGATGGTTATTTTCAAGCTTTTGAAATTTTTCGCTAATCTGTAGAGACTAGATTATTTACTGCAATAGCAAATAATAATTATCAAGCTGCACCACGTCAGTAAGTATGGCTGCGCGAACACAAATTAAAGCGGATTCTTTTAAGATACAAAACTATTGCTATATCTATTGCAGTTTAGCTTAGGTCAATGCCAAAATGTAAATACATTTTTTTCAGTTAAACAAGAGGATAAAACAATGAGCCTGAACGTAAAATTACTAGAATTATCTGGAATTTTAGATGGTATTAGAGGTAATGAACTGCGTCGTGAAGTTAACGATATTCTGCTAGCTGGAGCCGATATATTGTTACTTGATATGAAAGAAGTAAAATTTATCGATAGCTCTGGTTTAGGTGCTTTAGTCTCAGCCATGCAAATGACGCGAAATGCTAATACTAAACTTTTTGTTTGTTCAATCAGCGATCAAGTCAGAATGTTATTTGAATTGACTAAAATGGATAGAATTTTTAAAACCTTTGCAGATCAAGATGAATTCAATCGCCAAGTATTGGCAACACAGTAAGCTTCTAGACTTATCCTAAATTTGAATCTGCACACTTGACTATACTAACCAAAGTTAACTTTTACCAAAGAAAAGTCATCATCAAGATTATCTTGATAATTTAAGGTAATAATCTTCGCCAAGAGTTGATTTAGAACACAGGGGTCTTTTAGACTATGTTTAGTTAGTAAGTCAATGAAAGCATCAATACCCCAAAATTTACCATCTGACTGATTAATTTCATAAACACCATCACTAAAAATGTATAAAATACTGTTCTCTTCAATCTGAAAAATAGCGTCTTCAAATTGGACATCAGGTAAAAAGCCAATTGGGAGATCCAAAGAACTTAGCTGTTTAACTTGGATACTTGTTGTAGAGGTCTTTGATAAGAGTAAAGCTGGTGGATGTCCGGCATTGGCATAAATAAGTTGACGTTTCAGACGGTGATAAACTCCATACCAGATTGTGAAGTATTTATCACCGTGCTTTGTCATTTGAAAAGCGTGATTGAGCGCTTTTAGGACTTCACTTGGTTGACAAAAGTTGGTGTTTGGTAAAGATTGCGATCGCAAAATATTCAGCACGGATACAGATAAAAGAGCTGAACCCACCCCATGACCTGATACATCCAACAAATAAATTACCAAATTATCCTCGTCGATCCAATAATGGTCAAAGCAATCACCCCCTAGCTGTGCTGAGGGAATAAACAGATTTTCTGTAGTTACTGCTCCTAGTAGCGGTGAGGGTAAGAGCGATCGCACATAATCAGCAGCCTCAGCTAATTCTGCCTCCAAAATTTGCTTTTGGGTTTGTAAATCTTGATTTAGTATCTCCAAAACTTCTTTTTGACTTTGTAAATCCTGATTTAACTGGTGTAATCTTAGTCCTGCTCTTACCCGCGCTTTCAATTCATTCATCTCTATTGGCTTAGAGATAAACTCATCTGCTCCAGCGTCAAGTCCTCTAACTCGATCTTCCTCCTCTCCTCTAGCTGCTCCCCTAGCCGTCAATAGAATAAAAAAAGTAGTTGCTAACTCTGGATCTGTTCTAATTCGACGACACACTTCTAACCCATCTACCCCGGACATCATCCAGTCACAGATAATCAGAGCAGGACGTAGTAATTGTGCTTGTCTAATTCCTTCTTCGCCATTTTTGGCGATACTGGTATCATAACCTTGATTTTGGAGTGTTCTTTTCAGTACTGTTCGCACTATAGGGTCATCATCAATAACCAAAATTTTAAACATAAATTAAAGTTTACTAAGTAGATTGAAACATAATTCAGAAGTCAGAATGTATTCTGATTCCTGAATTATGTTTCGGTTAAAAGGAAGTAATTGCTCTAATTCAACTTATATGAAATTTAGTTTTAAATGTATAGTGAAAATACTCAAATTAAATAAATTAAATACGAATAGGATCGTCTCAAAATATTTTATTGGTTAAAAAGTGAAAAAGAAAATTTATCTAAAAGTCAACACAGACCTGACAGCATCACCTCAAGTATTGTTTTGGTTCGAGCAGATGAATCACCCGCCTATTCCTAACAAAGAAATTTGGTGGCAATGTCAAACACTTTTGATGGAAGGTTTTACTAACATTGTTGAACATGCACATAAAAATTTACCTATTGAAACTCCTATCGAGCTAGAAGCTGTACGGGTAAATAAATATATAGAAATTCGCATTTGGTCTCAAGGTGAGGCGTTTGACTTAGAACAGAAATTGCGGCAAATAGCTGAATTTGATGATAATTATCAAGACCGAGGGCGGGGTTTAAAAATTATGTCTACCATTGCCGACAAATTGAGTTATGAGCCAACAGCAGACAATCGTTACTGTTTATTTATTAGTAAATATTATTAATCTTCTTATCTAAGCTTTACTAACTGTTAGTGTAATTAGGGTTTCAGCTTATCCCGAACTCAGGTTATCATAATTATCTCGTGATTAAAAACTCTTGGACACATTTAACAAAATCTTCTAACTTTGAGATTAAGTGATTAGTACCTCGACGTTCTTGATTATGAGCTAATTGTTCTAACTTTTGTGCTGCTAAATACATGGTTGTAGCTCCAATATTGGCACTAGCACCTTTAATTTGATGGGTTTGGAGCGCTAGTTGCTCATAGTCACTATCTGCGATCGCTATTTTAATGATCTCTATACGAGGTTGAATATCTTCAACAAATAGTTGCAGTATTTCCAATTCAAATTCTGAGTTGTTTTCCGAGAGTTGATGCAAGCGTTCCCAATCAATTGGGAGGTCAACTGAACCTTTCTGCTCTAAAACAATTTCTTTTGCTTGGAATATCACACCTCCCCAACGCTGTAGCGCCGCCGCTAGTTTCTCTTTGATTACTGGCTTGCTGAGATAATCGTCCATTCCTGCATCTATACACATCTGTTGATCTTCTTTCATTGCATTAGCTGTCATCGCAATTACTACAGGGCGACGACTATTGACAAAGCTGCTTTCTTGCCAACGATGAATTTCTTTTGTAGTTTCTAAACCATCGAGAACAGGCATTTGGCAATCCATCAAAATTAAATCGTAGGGGATTTTTTCTAATAGCTGCAAAACTTCTTTCCCATTACCAGCAACATCAGCACTATAACCTAGGCTTTGGAGTTGCTTCAAAGCAACTTTCTGATTCACCAGATTATCTTCAGCTAAGAGAATTCTTAATTTATGGAAGTCACTAGCCAGGAGGCGGGAGCTAGGAGAATGATCGTTGCTGTTGTTTTCGTAATCTTTTAGTTTTAACTCTTGACTTCTTACTTCTGTCTCCTCCTTTATCTGCGTTCCTAAGATAGTCATAATGGTATCAAGGAGTCGAGACGGCTTAACAGGTTTGACCAAATAAGCTGCAAATCCTATTTTTAGCGCTCGTTGGATTTCATAGCGTTGATTAGTAGAGGTAAGCATAATCAAAGGTAGCCCAGCGATCGCTGAATTTGCTTTAATTTGCTCTCCCAAGGTCATGCCATCTATTTCTGGCATCTGCATATCAATCACAGCAATGTCATAGAAATTTTTTTGCTTGGCAGCCTCCTCAATAGCTTTGAGGGCAATAGTCGCCGAAGCAGCCTGATCTACGAGCATTCCCCAACGGGTAGCTTGATAGTGGATGATTTTGCGATTAGTGGCATTATCATCCACCACTAACAAGCGCCGATTAGTCAGAAGTTCGCGTTCGCTTTCTGAGGAAATCGGGTAAAGTTGCTGGGCGAAAGTCACTTCAAACCAAAATTTAGATCCTTTGCCCAACCGACTTTCTACGCCAATTTCTCCTCCCATCAAGCTTACGAGTTGTTTGCAGATGGCTAATCCCAAACCTGTGCCGCCATACTTGCGGGTGGTGGAAGCATCTACTTGGGTAAATGGGGTAAAGAGTTTGGATTGATCTTCACAGGTAATACCAAGACCGGTATCTGTGATGGAAAAATAGATGGTGGCTGTAGTAGAGGAAAGCGATCGCAATTCTACTCGGACTACTACCTCTCCATTGCTGGTGAACTTGATCGCATTGCTGATCAGGTTCATAAGAATTTGCCGGAGGCGGCCAGCATCACCTTGGAGTTGGGTGGGAACGTTGGGATAGATTAACGCTGCAATTTCTAATCCTTTATTATGGGCTGAGGGAGCTAATAATTCCAACACTTCTTCTAGACAGGAAGATAAGTCAAAATCTAGAGTTTCTAGTGCCATTTCCCCGGACTCAAGTTTGGACAAATCCAAAATTTCGTTGATGAGGCTTAAAAGAGCATCTCCACTAATGCGAATAGTTTCGATAAAGTCCTGTTGCTCTGAGTTTAGGGGAGTTTCTAACATTAAGCCTGTCATCCCCAACACAGCATTCATTGGAGTCCGAATTTCATGACTCATGTTTGCTAAAAAGGCACTTTTGGTTTTAGAAGCTAATTCAGCTTGATGACGAGCAACTTCAAGTTCTCTTCGCTGTTGAGTTTCTGCACATAACATTTGGGCTTGGGCTAAGGCAATACCTACTTGATCGGCAATTTGTCGTAAAAGATGAGTTTCAAAGCTAGACCACTGGCGAGAACTGCCACACTGATGGACAATCAGCAAACCACAGAGTTCTTCTTTGACAAGAATGGGTATGACTAAATTGGATTTGACCCCAAATTGTTGCAGTAATTCTATGTGCCTTTTTTGAATTTCCACTATATCTAAGTCAGCAAGCTCTAGATTCCGTTTTTGACGATATTGCTGTAGATAGTACTGTTGTGTATATTCCGCTTGAAAATAAGAATCAGTGAGCTTGTTCTCTTTAATTGTCAGCCAGCCAGAAACTACTGCCTCAACCACAGTACTTCCAGATCCATCTGTCAAAGGTTGATAAATCAAAACTCGATCGCTATGGAGAATTTTTTGTACCTCCGTAACACTGACTTGGAGAATTTCTTGGATTTTCAAAGACTGACGAATCTTAAGGGTGATTTCAGTAAATAGTTGCGATCGCAAATTTTGGCGTTGGAGTTCTTCTTCTGCCTGCTTGCGCTCAATAAACTGCCCTACTTGCTCACCAATAGAATTCATAACTTTTGCCAAATCTGAGTCAGGTTGCTGGATTTCATGGCTAAAGCAGGTAATGACACCAAGGATGTTTTTACCACTATGAATTGGAAAACCAAAAGCTCCGTGTAGTTCCGCTTGGGCAGCGATTTGCGAGCGAATGAAATCTTTGTCTTTAACTACATCAACAATCCAAACAGGTTCAGCACTCTCCCAAACACGACCAGGCAGGCCAATTCCTGATGCAAAGGTGATCTGCTGACTAAGGATCTCAAATTCTTGCATTGCAGAAGACATTTTATACCATGAATTCAGTAAAGATAGTAGATTCACTCGCTGATTTACCATCCAAATTTCACTTAGATCCCATTCCAAGCTCTCGCAGATTCCTTGGAGGATTTGGGGCATAGCTTCACTGATTGTAGTTGACTGTGCTAAGACGCGCGTTGTAGAGTACTGGGCTTTAAGGCGCTGTTCTGCTCGTTTGCGTAAACGAAGCTCATCATAGGCATCGCTAATGTCAATACCTGTAGAAACAATGTATTCAACGCAACCCTCATCATCTCGCAAAATAGCGTTAGCCCATGAAATCATCCGCAGACTGCCATTCTTTGCTACCCAATAATTTTCATATTCTTTGGGCGTTTTACCAGCTCGCAACTGTTCAAAAACTGCTTTAACCGATTCTACCTGTTCAGGAATGATAAACAGGTTCCAGAAATGCCTTCCTCTCACCTCATCAAATGAGTAACCAGTTGTTTGTTCACAAGCTTGATTAAAGCGAACGATTTGACCTTGTGTATCCAGAACTATTACTAAAGCGCTAGCTGTATCAAGGACTGCTGAAATAAAGTTGCGTTCTCGGTTTAGCGTTTCCTCTGTTAATTTACGTTCTTTTACCTCACGATAAATGAAGTAGTAGACTATGGCCAGAGTTATAAAACTTAGGCAAATAGCGATCGCAAGTGTCAAAACTGTGTTATCTGCACTGGCTTTTGCAGCTTGTGACTGCTGTTGTAGCAACCCTTTTTCCTCATTCTCGATCTCATGGATGACCTTGCGGATATCATCCATAATATATTTTTCATGATTTGTCTGGATTACCTGCAACGCTGCCTCAAATCCCTGATTTTGACGCAGGTATATAGTCTGCTTGAGTATGGCAAATTTTGCAGCTATCAGAGGTTCAAGCGTAGCAAACTGCTTTTGTTGGCTAGGTTGATCTGCGATTAAATCCTTCAGTTCTCCAATTTTTTGATCGATGTTTGCAACTACTGCTTGATAAGGTTCCAGATAAGTTTCTTGTCCAGTCAGGATATAACCGCGTTGTCCGGTTTCAGCATCCTTTATATCGGACAGTAATTCTCCCAGTTTATTGATTTTCCCTTGGGTTTTTTGTACCTGATTGCTAGTATCAATCAATATACGTGTATTTTCATAAGAAGTCACGCCAATCAAAACTAAAATTGCCGCTGCTAACCCAAACCCTCCAGCTACTCTTTGAAAAAATTGTTTGTGTCCCTTGTGTGCCTGTTTGGGTGTATGACTCGCCAATACCAAACTCGCTAAGTTACGCCGCATTTCTAATTGCTTAATTACCTGGCGACCGATAATTTGCAATGCTTCAAATTGTTCTGGAGAGAGGTTTCTTGGTTCACGGTCAATTACACAAAGTGTTCCTAGTGCATATCCTTCAGGGTTAGTTAGCGGTACACCAGCATAAAACCGAATATCCGGGTCAGAAGTGACTAGCGGGTTTGTCGCAAACCTTTCGTCAAGTGTTGCATCAGGCACAACAAAAACTTCTGGTTGCAGAATAGCATGGGCGCAGAATGCAATATCTCGCGGTGTTTCTAGGGCATCCAAGCCAACTTTGGATTTGAACCACTGGCGATCGCTATCAACTAAACTGATTAGGGCAATAGGAGTGCCACAAATATATGAGGCTAAACGGGTGAGATCGTCAAAGGCAGCTTCCGAATGAGTATCGAGGATCTTATACTCCAAAAGAGATTCGATTCGCTGTATTTCGTTATCAGGTAATGGTGCTTTCATTCTTCAGCCTTATCGGTGACTACTAAAGTTTGACTCGTAACATTGAATCTGTAGGCATCTCCAAATCAACCCACTGTACGAACTATGTAGAGAAATAAAGAAATAAAGTATAAAATTATCTGCCATAGGTCAATACTATAGTTGTAAATAAAAACTTGCTGCCAAAGAGTTTTCTGGCTGCTAGCTCATGTATTCAGCTTGGAATTATGATGCCCAAAATATATGCTTGTTAAGACATGGCAAAGAAAAAAAGCATTAATTTTATATACCTGCCCCTTGACTGTCTAATTAGTATTTTTTGCAAGAGCGTCTTGCAATTTTTAATTAATAATTTTTAATTGGAGCGTACTCTTAGATAGAAGCAAGCTAGCAAGAGTGTCTTGTAGAGAAGCGACTTGACTGCTCAATGACCCATCTGGTAGCAACGAGAATAAACCCAGATTGCCCTCAATACTTGTCGGGTTTTGGGGGAAAGGGGAATGGCAAAGGGGATAGAAAAACCTTTAATCCAAACCTAGTAACCTTTTCCCCAAACAAAATTTCAGTTTAAAATCCAAAACCCGAGCAGTATTAGGTTCTATAAATAGCTATGCCCTACTATTAGGAGTGTGTTCTGAGAAAAGTTTAAGGCTATAAGGGTAAGGGATTAAATTCATCCCTTACCCTTTTGCTTTAAGTGAGAAGTATTGCCTTGAGTTCTATTGGTAATTCAAGATAGCTAGCAGATTTTTGAGATTTGGCGAGATATTCTGGTGAATAGTTAGTGTGATTTTGAGCCACTGCCAACTGTTGTTTTTGAGTCTGCTGTTGCCATTTCAGGGTTTTCAGTATTGTCAACCTCAAGAGATCGGAGTAATTCTCGAATTACGTCTGTTGCTGGCCTTCCTGTCAAAGCACAGTAGTGTTCAAGTTTCTTCATTTCCTCAGCCGTAAGATTTACTGTTAGCCGTTTCACAGCCCATTTTTTATTCATGATCCTCTTTTTTCTTTAAAATTTTGCTTTTCGTCGAAATCACCAAGTCATTACGATTGCTCCCGTAGTGCATAGCCTACACCACGGACTGTATGAATCAAACGCTTTTCATTATTCTCTTCCAATTTGAGTCGCAGATAACGAATATATACTTCAATAATATTAGAATCACCCATGAAATCGTAACCCCAAACTTTCTCTAAAATTTGATCTCTAGTAAATACCTGACGGGGATATGAAAGGAGATATTCTAATAAGTCAAACTCTTTTGCTGTTAACTCAATGCTTCGTTTTTCCCGAAAAACTTCACGGGTGCGGCGATTTAAGCTTAAATCTTCAAATTGCAGCAAATCTTCGGCTGTTTCTTGCGTGCGGCGCAGATGGGCGCGAATTCTAGCGAGTAATTCCTCAATGCTGAAGGGCTTAACTACATAATCATCGGCTCCCGCATCTAATCCGGCGACGCGATCGCTCACTTCATCTTTTGCTGTCAATAAAATTACTGGTACTGTACTACCTGTTGCTCGCAAACGGCGACAAATTTCTAAACCTGTTAAACCTGGTAACATCCAATCCAGAATCGCTAAATCTGGCGATGAGTCTCGTGCTAGGGTAAGACCGGCAATCCCATCATGAGCTACACTTACTTGGTATCCTTCGCTACTTAGCTCTAACTCGACAAATCGTGCTAATTTAACTTCATCTTCCACCAAAAGGATATGTGCTGTCATAAGTTTGCTCCTGCTGTCTCCTCTGTCTTCTTTTCTGTTTCTCAGCACTGAGGGATATTTTGAATAATGGGACAAATTGTATCTTCATTCTGGTCGCCGATATTCTTCCAGCCTGAAAGTAATCCCTTTATTTCAGATCGCAAAGTTAACAACTGATCGATTTGGCGATCAATTTGCAAAAGCTTGTCCTGGAGCTTTTCTTTGATTTCACCGCAGGGAGCTTGTCCTTGGTCATAGACCTGAAGAATATTTCCAATCTCCTCTAAGCTCAGACCAAGATTTTGTGCCCTTTTAATGAACGCTAGACGAGTCAGCACATCCAATGAAAACTGGCGGAAGCCTCCCTCTGTTCGTCTTGATGATTTGATTAAACCTAAACTCTCGTAATAGCGAATTGTCCTGATCGGGATTTTGCTTATATCTGTTACCTGACCAATTAAAAGCAGTTTTGTCTCCTGAGTTAACACGGCAGATTTTCTCAAATATTGTAATTATTATTACATATTTATACTAATTTATTAATTCAGATGAGAGTTTAGCCAAATCTTGGTGTCAGTAGTTTAAATTTTTATCTAATTAAAGATATTACTAAGTTTTAATTTTTCAAATATCTATTGTTAATGGATATTAGCTCAATCCAGTTCAGATAAGACCAAAACACTTGTAGAGACGGCGATTTATCGCGTCTCAAACCCCGCGATTTTGTACAAGTAGGCCTTAACCAAAGTGCATTGCATATTAGCTTATATAAGAGTTCCAGCTTTTACTTGCACACCATGAATCAACAAGTATTTTGAGCGCAGTTCAAACAAACCAATAAAAATGAAAGCCCTTGGTGATCAACCAAGGGTTTTGTCAATTTGGTCTTGCAGGGTGTCTAGATGCCGATCAATTATTTATTATCTTCAACTTCAAGTTTGAACACCCCGACTAACGAGAATTCCTTTTCGGGCAGATTTAAGGATTGATCGCAAGCTGTGGTTGATTAACACTCGCTTCACGAGACTTGATGTTGATATTAGTACCAGCATTATTCTGACTGTGTAAGACAAAGCTGATTGCTGTCGCACCGGCAGACCTCTGCATCTGTACATAATTAGTAACATCGAATTCATACCAAATATACTGGGTTCCATTAACTAAAATGGAGGTTGGATTGAGTGGCGATGTGACAAATCCAGGCTGATTGTTCCAGGTCATTGTATTCTGTAACCAGAGCGGGGTAGATGTAAAAACATCTAACGGCACCCTCGTACCATCGTTCGTATTGACACATAAGCGTAGAGTCGCCCGACTGATGCTGCTAACTCCATTAAGGCTGAATGCAATGTAAGCATTGCGATTTAAACCAATATTAGAATTAGTCTTTACTTCAAGTGTACTAGCTGTACCAAAGTTGGTATTAGCATAAGTTCCATCACGAACATGGGTGTCAGCAGTTGGAGTTAGCACTGTGGGATTGGTAGCAGGCAATCCAAAAGCTTGAATGCGGTCAGTACCAACGAAAACTGTTCCATGTGCAACAGTTGGTGTGCTATATTTCCCACCAACCTGAAGTTGCGCCTCGTTTCGATTCCAAGTCGTCTGATCGCTCCAGACATTCCAGGAATTAGCGCTGTTCCAAAGTAGAGAAAGATCGTTACCATTAATCGCATAAAGAATTGGATGAGGTGTGGTGGGGCTTATAAGTGAGTCTGAGCGTCGCACATTTGCCGCCAGCACCCAGACAAGTGGGTTATTGCTTCCATTGCTGGTAACTACTGGTGCGCCGGGTGAAAGAAACAGCAGATTATCGTTACTTAGATCGTTGATCAGATAAGGCCAACGCCCTGAAACTCCATTGTTATAACCACCAGATGGAGAAATACGCAGTCGCACGATAGATGGAGGCACACTCTTTGTTGTTGCGCCACCATCGCTATCAGTTGTTTTACTAACACCTGA
This sequence comes from Nostoc sp., assembly GCF_036917775.1. GTDB lineage: Bacteria > Cyanobacteriota > Cyanobacteriia > Cyanobacteriales > Nostocaceae > Nostoc. The sequence goes on along the minus strand of NZ_JBALEQ010000055.1, from coordinate 96,203 downwards.
GACATACAAATAGTCAGTAGTGCCGTTATTAAAATAAGCTGGCGTGCTACGCATCTTTGCATATTCAGTATTTCCACGTAAACTGGAATCAGGACTGAAGATATTCAACGGATGAGTAGTAGACGAGGTAAGTAATGACTTTTCTGGAAAATTGGTTGCAGAACGGTTAGTCAAGCTACCTGGAAGTGATGCCCGATTGAGTAAGTAAATAGTCCCTTGTTTGCCGCCGAAGGCAACCAGTTTTGGTGCATCTGTTGTGGCTGGATTCAGGTCAATAACAACAGGAGAACTACCACCGATATCAATATCGCCAATCTCTAAGGCGATATAGTCAGCAGGCGTGTAAGTGCCTGTCAACATACTCAGAGGCGAGTCGAATTTGAGCAGTGATTCTCCCCAGGTATTAACAGCAGTGTCATAAATCGGGTGACTACTGTTCCCTGTCGTTACATAAACATTTTTATCGCTATCGATGCTGACACCACCTGCGCCCCACATCCCACCATTAACCTCCTTAGACGACTGTCCAGCAGAGAAGGCACTGAGGATCGTTGCCTTAGCAGTATCAATCACAACCAACCAACCAGCAGCAGTGTCGTTGTAGCCGCCAAACGGAACGTAAAGCTTACTACCAAGGGAACTAATATTGAGCGCTCCGCGCTGTGACATTAAAGTTGCTGCTTCAAAAGTTGCTTTCCCGTTGCCACCGTTTTTGTTAATGTTGTTTGTATTCAATGCACTGTTGTTAATTGGAATACCTGTGGTTGGCCAACCAGAAACAGTCGCACCGTTACTCAGATTGAGTGCAAAGACACGCCACTCTCCGCCTGCTCTATTGTCAACAACGCTAGCAACATAAAGCCGCCCTGGAGAGTAGTTTGTCCGGTCGATTACTGGGGTACTCAGGACACCCATTGGGATTGGGCCTTCAAGAAGCGAGGAGGTTGGCACAATGACGGGTGTGCCTAAATTGGTGCGCCAGAGTACTGTACCAGGCTTAACATTACCATTTGCAAAGGCATTGACTGCATAGATATCGCCATTATTAGTTGCAGCAAATACAACATTGAAAGTTCCAGTGAAAGAACTTGTGGAAATGAAAACATTATCGGCGTAGAGGGGTGTCGCGTAGAGATGAGGCGCATAGCTGGTTCCACCAATAGTTACACTGTTAAAACGTGGTGAGTCCCAAAGTCTACTAAAACCACCATTGCGAACTAGTGCGGGAGTAAGAATTGTCTCTGCATTGTTCCAGCCATGACGTTGACGGTTGCCATGAAACATCAGAGTGTCCTGGGCCTGTACGGGAAGACTCTGGAGAACTCCGACAGATAAAAGAGTTGTAAATAGAGAATGACGAATCCAAGAAAGCATGAAAGCCTCCAATAAAATCTGAAGTATTAAGCGCTAAATTCTTACAAAATCAACAGTATTATGATGAATGCTCATTCTTACTTCCAACGTTTCACGCCTAAAAATCGGATAGAAGTAGCAAAAATACTTTAGATTTCTTCCAAAAGTTAAAGAAAAGGTTAAGGGAGGAAAGGGAAAATGGCTCAACACCTTTCCTCCCTTAACCTTTGTTATTATCCCCTTTTTTTGTCTTTAATAATTAGAGAAACTTTTTTATCTAGCAAAGCTTTGAGGTATCTTTAACTGAACTATAAATATATGTGTAGTTAGGCTAACCTTTGTATTAAAGTTTGAAAATAATAAAACTAATTATTCCAAGTATTCTCGCTCTTTCTGAACAAACACAATATCATCAGGATTATTCTTATTAACGCTGTTTTGAGTATTTTAACTGATTGACAAAAAATAATTTATTTTAAAATCTCATAAATGTTTATTGGGTGACTATTTCTCATGGTACTGAAAGTAACTGTTTTTTTGAAGTTCTCATGTTACTTCTAGATCAACTGCTTCACCTCAAGTGAAACCATAAAAATGAATCTCAACTCGCAGACTTCTAGCTCAACCCGTAAACCTAAAACTTTCAATAATCCAGAACGTTTTATTGAAGGATGGTATTGGGTAATACCCTCTCGAAATCTGCGGGTGGGTGAAGTAAAACCTGTCACGATTTTGGGCAGAGAACTAGTGATTTACCGTGGTAAGGACACAAGAGTAACTACCTTTGATGCCTACTGTCCCCACATGGGCGCTCATCTTGCTGAAGGCAAAGTTGAGGGTAATGCACTCCGTTGTTTCTTCCATCACTGGAAGTTTGATGCTGAAGGGATGTGTATTGATATCCCATGTTTAGATACGCCGCCTTCCTTAAAGTTACAAAGTTGGCCCACTGCTGAAAAGTACGGCATGATTTGGGTTTGGACTGGAGAAATACCACAACAACCCTTACCTTTTATTCCCGAATTAGAACAAAAAGAGTGTGATGTCGCTATCCATTCTCATTTTGTAATGAACTGTCACCCCAATGTGGTGATGATTAATGCGATTGATACTCAACATATCAATACAGTCCACAAACTGCCAATAGAAATTATTTTTGAAAGACAGGAACTGAATGAAAATGCAATTATCTTCAGTAACACTACAAACATTAAAGAGAATTCATCTTTCATTAAACTCATCCGTCTTTTCTACAAAAATGCCATAACTTACAGTATTTGCTATTGGTACGGTAGCATTGGCATTGTGACACTTGGCCCCGATTTCTTCCATGTCCACACAATGTTTGCAGTTCGCCTCCACGAAGGTGGAAAAGCTGAAGGTCAAATCCTGTTAATTACTAAGAAACGTAAAGGATTTTTTGGTTGGTTATCCAATCGAGTTGTGTTATGGCTGACTAAGATTGCAGGTAAATTTTTTCTCCTGGGTGACATTAAGATTGTCCAAACAATTAAGTTTGATTTGAAAACTCCAATCAAAGCAGATCAGTCAATCATGCAGTTTATTAACCATGTTGAAAGACAGCAATCTCTAATGTGGGGGACTTGGCAAGAAGCGCGATCGCGCGATGTAGAGAGCAAGCCCAAGCGTGAGAGATGGCAAGATACAGCGAGTAATGACTAATATCATGTCTATATTGACCAAAATTCTGTTGAAGCTTACAAAGCCAGACCTTGACAGAATAATTATTTTATGGTCAATTAAACGGACATGATATGACAGCTAATAAAAGTTAAAAGTTCAACAAATTACTTTTAACTTTTAATTTATTTTTTACTGGGTTACTAAATTAATAAAAAGAAGTGGCAAAGCCACTTCCTAATTCCCAGGTAGAACCTAAGTTATGAGTATAACGATTACAAAAATTTGAAATAGTATAAAGAAACACCAATTAGCTGAATATCTGTATTTTCCTTGTTTTCTGGGTAAGAAAATCGTAATTTCGATGCGCTAAATAACTGTATATTTACATAAGTTTTAGATTACAATGCAGACTCAAGTGTAAATTTTTCTACTGGATAGGCAGCGCGATCGCTATCAATCAGTATATCTCCTATAGTCGTTGTATCTTTGACTGTGACAGGTAAATATGCAGCTACGCTAATGAGTAACGTTGCCTCCCTATTCTTCCTGCACCCTAGCAAGCAAACTGATGTTTAGCATACTACTACTCACCTGGGTTAAGTACAACGATAATTTCTGTAAGTGTGATTCCCAGAGATTTCCAATGGCGATCGCTGGAGGAAAAAGTACTATCCCCAGAAACAGCTTGGTAGTCATTGGCAAACTTTTCGTAAGCATTGGGAGCAGCGTCTACTCGTAAAATCAGTTTGCCTTGATAACGGGATAATTTGCTACTATCCAACAAAATTGTGCCGCCGTAATCCCACGCCAATCCATAGAGCTTAAAGTCACCTAATTTCTTGCGTAACTCGCTCAATGGGGTTCCAACACCGATACCTTCGCGGGTTTTCCAAGCCCAAGCCAGGTTACGCACATCTAGAGGTTTAGTACGAGTATTATCACTCCAGACTACTAAGAGCGATCGCCCCTGATTTAGGTTTACCTGAGTAGCAGCGAAACTCCCTATTCCTTCAGCACCGGAAATGGTTTTATCAACGAGATGGGATGCACCAAAAAGCTTCACTAAATCTTGCTTGGTGGTTGTGCGCGTTATTGGCCCCACTCGTTCGCCAGGAACAATCAAGGTATTTGTTAATAATTGCGATTTAGCAACAGTAATTGGATGATTGATTTTCTGGGGTAGTGCAAAGGCTGGGTTTCCTGAATAGTTTAGTAGTAAAGCTAAAGTAGCTGTAGCAATGCCTTTGATTGATGAATTCATAGGTGCTATTTTTGGGTAGTAAAATATGAGTCCAATGTACTCATAGTTTAACTACTACAATTTACCAACTACAAATTCCCGATTTTCCAAAAATTTTATTTCATCGCTCTAGTTGCATTTAAAATTGCCAGCAATGCTACTCCAACATCAGCAAAGACAGCTTCCCACATTGTCGCTATACCGAAAATACCCAATCCAATAAACACAGCTTTAATTACTAAAGCAAAGCCAATATTTTGCCAAACGATTTGCCTTGTTTTTCTGGCAATTTGTATTGCTTCTGCTACTTTTGATGGCGCATCTGTCATGATGACAATATCAGCAGTTTCGATGGCTGCATCTGAACCTAAGCCACCCATTGCCATCCCAACATCGGCTCTAGCAATCACTGGCGCATCATTAATACCATCCCCAACAAAGGCAACTTTACCATGCTTGCCGGCGGTGCTGAGTAATTTCTCAATGGCATTAACTTTTTCTTCTGGTAATAAGTCTGCTTCGTAAGCATCTATGCCTAGCTGTTCGGCAATTCGGGAAGCGATCGCTTGATTATCTCCTGTCAACATTACTGTTCTTTCTACACCCATTCGCTTGAGTGCTTGAATAGCGTGTCTCGCATCTTCTTTGAGTTCATCAGCAATGACAATATACCCAACGTAAATATTATCCACTGCTAAATTAACAACTGTTCCCTCTAGCTGGCAATTATCATGAGCAATGTTCTCTTTGTGGAGTAGGCGATCGCTTCCCGCTATCACTACCCTATTTTCAACCTTGGCTCTAATTCCATAGCCTGCAATCTCTTCATAATCTCTCACATCAAAATCATCAATCTTTCCCCCATAAGCCTTAAGGATAGATTGAGCGATGGGATGATTTGAGTGCGATTCTACTTTGGCAGCTAATTGCAGCAATTCTGTTTCATTGTAGCCATGTAATGCTACTATTTTTACTACTTTAAATACGCCTTTAGTTAATGTTCCAGTTTTATCAAATACAACTGTATTGACTGCATTTAGAGTATCTAGAAAAGTAGAGCCTTTAACCAAAATGCCCCGTCTAGCTGCACCTCCCACACCTCCAAAGTAACCTAACGGAATACTGATAACAAGTCCACAGGGACAGGAAATAACTAGCAAAATTAAGGCACGATAAATCCATTCTGAAGAACTTGCACCAGAAATAAATAAAGGCGGTAATATTGCAACTGCTAAAGATATAAAAACTACTATTGGCGTATAATATCGGGCAAATTTAGTAATGAATTTTTCTGTCTCTGCTTTTTTGCTTTTGGCATTTTGCACCAAGTCTAAAATCTTGGCAATAGCAGAGTCATCAAATAGTTTGGTGACTCTAATGCTGAGAACACCCATTTTATTGATCATCCCAGCCAAAACTATTTCACCCAGCCTCACTGTTCGCGGTACAGATTCTCCAGTTAATGCAGATGTATCAACTTGCGAATTTCCATCTATAATCTCACCATCCAAGGGAATCTTTTCACCCGGTTTGACGACGATAATATCTCCAATATTTACTGTTTCTGGGCGGACTTTTTTTAGTTCCCCCTCTATTTGGATATTTGCATAGTCTGGGCGAACTTCCAATAAGGCTTTGATGGAACTACGGGAACGACTAACGGCAAGATCCTGAAACAATTCGCCAATTTTATAAAATAGCATGACTCCGACAGCCTCGGGCAATTTATGAATTGCGATCGCCCCTAGTGTCGCTACTGTCATCAAAAAGGTTTCATCAAATAATCTACCTTTAAGTATATTGCGTCCAGCCGTTTTTAAAACACTCCATCCACTCAATAAATAGGCAGGGATGAAAAGCAGATATTCACCTATTGAGTAGAATGTATTGTGTAATTGATTCTCAAAAATTACACCAGGCACATATAAACTTAAAATTGCTACCAAAGGCAATATCTCATTTTTTAGATTGAATTCTCCACCGTGATCGTGATTGTGGTCATGGTTATGATTCTCATCATGATCATGGTTATGATTCTCATGATGATTGTGTTCACCGTTGCAACAACTTGAAGATTCTGAATGTAGTTTTTGCTTCATCTTTTGTATTGAGGCTAGTAAATTACTTGGTATATGAGCCTTTTTCCAAATGTAATAAAAAAAAGAGATTTTTACAAGTTGAACATTTAAGAATGAGAATCTATATCAGATTTATTGTTAAACACTTATGTTATCTTTTGGTTCAGATTAAGATTTATAATTCTGTAAAGATAACTATATTAGTTCTAATTTTTGAGAATAATCTAAGATATAATTTTTGTTCGGAGTGAGCAATTTCTCGCTTTGTATAAGATTTTAAAGGTCTTAATCCATCAACTTCAAGCCTGTTTGACTGCTTAATTCTGCTATGACAACTACTTTGCGATCAAACTTGGTAGATATGGAACTTTCTTAGATAACAAGTGTCAAGCTAGCTATTCTTAGGGGAAACCCACTTGAAGTTTGAAAGTGAATCGAATACCCTAAGCTAGTAGACAATTTTCTCAAGGAAATCTATGAATAAAAAAATTCTTCTGAATTTGCTTTCCACGTCCTCAATCTTTGTGTCCATGATGTCTACGCTAGTGGCATTTCATCCTGCCCATGCTAGTGGTGGTAGTATTACACAGCGATTACTGCACACAGAAGATGGTCGTACCTGTATCACTAACCCACATGGTGGAAAAGATTTTGTGTGCATTCGAGATTCAGAGAGAACGAAACCGTATACATCTACCCGTTCTGCAACTATTGTTACATCAGTATCAGATCAGAATGTTGCCATGTTGAATTTTACTGATGAAGAAAGTGATGCTGCAATTAAGACATTCGGTTGTGATTGTCCATTGTGCATCAATTCTTTGCGTCAGTTGCGCGGTACTGGAAACTTGGTGTACTAAGGTTGAATAGCGCTGATAACGACTACAACTTCTGTTAAATACATGTGATTAATTACGTATAGAAGATATACGAAACCAAAAAAGCATTTTTAACTACGTACCACTACTATTAAATCTAAATTCATTCTTGGGGCAGTTTATAGGGACAATTTATAAATTGCCCCTACAATGTCTAATTTTGCGTAAGTCCTGAAAGAAAAAGATGCACAGAACTTTGTAACTAAGAGTGCCCTGTTTATTCAACCACCTCATTCACAGGGAATCTATCAATCAACTGCATCGCCCGATAAGCATTACGCTGAAAAGAGTCTGGTAGATGGGGAACGTGGGGTATTTGTGATAATAAATCCAACGTCCGGCGGAGAATTCTCACCACATCGCCTTCATCCAAGGTGGTGTTTTCGCAGAGTTCTGTCCACTCCATTCCTAGCGCCCATTGTTCTACTATGGCAATTAACTCAAACTCCAACCATATAGGTAGCGCTACGTTATACCGCCGTTGTAGTTGGAACATTTGGCGACGAATTCCCCGCAATTTTGCTAAGGCTTCTGCCACTTCATTACTAAGCTCAAAGTTAACCTTGCTATCTGGACGGGGTGTTTCCATCACCAAACCGGCGGCGGCGGCGGCTAAATGGTGGGGATCTAAGTTGTCCAATTCACCACTAGCGAATACCAAACCCAACCACAATTCATTCTCACCCCGAATGGCGGCAGCAATTCGCCCTAATTGTGTGGGCACTAAGTTATCTAAAGCGCCAAAGTGTTGCAGAATTAAGATTAAATTGAGAAATTCTTCCCAATGACGTTGTGACTGTTGCTCTACTTGCCCTTGCAATTGTTCGAGTTCGGCTTCTAGTTCGACATATTTGGCGCGACGCTTGAAAAGCGTGGCAGCATTGCCTGATTGATGTAAGGGATGAGCTTCTAATTGCTCTTGGACGGCAGCAGTGCGGCTGATTTGTTCTGCTACTTCTGGTGCCAGATGCAAAGATTCTACCGGATTGGGAATACGCACAGCGATCGCAAAGGTTTCTTCGTTACCACGGCGTGATTGTCCTGGCTTCAAAGGCATCTCTGGCGGTGGTAGTACATCAGGTGACACCTCAATTCGCGGCAATTCTGCATACAAATCGACTACATCCCCTGTGGTTGCGACATACCAGCGATTATCATGCCCCAAGCATACCAAGTAGGGAGCTTGACCAGAACCAGGCGATTTTCCGACTAACACTGCGGTTACGGGTGAAGACACTGTGATGTTTTTGCCTTTGAGACTCAACAGAGTTCCTGACACTGCAAAGTCCAACATCATCCCCAATTCTTCTTGTCTATCTTCCTGTGCTTGCTCTTGCAGGGTTTTCAATATCTGGCGTTCTACTTTCAGACGTTGTCGCAATTTCTCATAAATAGCCAGTTCATTTTCATCAACGGCGGCGATTTGCTCATGTAGTTGAGCTAATTGTTTTTCCAGTTCGGCAATCTCATCGTATTCTGGTCTTAAATGCAATGTCGCCATGTACTGCCCAAAACTGCGCTCTATCAGTTCCCTAGTTTGCTCTAGGGTGTGGGTTTGCAGCAAGTTGAGTACCATGCCATAACTGGGCGTAAACTGGCTTACAAGGGGATCTGGCTTGGATGTTCCCAAATATGCCGCTTCTTTGGCTCCTTCAAAGGGAGTTTGCACTGTCACCACATGACCTTGTTTATCCATCCCCCGCCGGCCTGCCCGTCCCGCCATTTGCAAGAATTCGGAAGCATTTAACAGGCGGTGTCCGGTGTCAGTCCGCTTGGAAAGCGTAGAAATTACCGTTGTCCGGGCGGGCATATTAATTCCCGCAGCCAGTGTTTCCGTGGCGAATACTACTTTAATCAGCCCTTGCTGAAATAGTTCTTCTACCAGTGCTTTCCAAGCAGGCAAAATTCCGGCGTGGTGGGCAGCAATTCCTCGGTATAAGGGTGCAATTTGTCCAGAACGCCCAGCTTCGGGATTGCGGACTAAAAAGTCATCAATCTGTTGCCGTAAAATCTGGGATTCTTCATTATTTACCAGCCATAAATCACCCACTTCTGCCACCGCTTTATCACATCCCCGGCGACTGAAGATAAAGTAAATTGCTGGTAGCATATCCCGTTGCTCTAACTGGCTCAAAGTATAAATTATGCCAGGAGCTTCCGGTCTACCACTTCTTCCCCTATCCCTTTCTCCCCCTCTCCCCTTCTTTTTCTGAAGAAGGCGGGGGTTAATTTTGGTTTTGCTATCATTCAATAAGGGAAATAACCCTTTGGGATTGCAAAAGTGAAATTCTAAAGGAACTGGGCGAAAATCGGAGTAAATCAGGTCTGTTGGGCCGTGAACGCGATTTAACCAATCGGTGAGTTGATCACTGTTGGCAACCGTTGCTGAGAGGGCTGCCAGTTGCACTTCCCGGGGACAATAGATGATTGATTCTTCCCAAACTGTACCGCGCTGGCGATCGTTCATGTAGTGGCACTCATCAAGTATCACCGCTTCCACGTCTACTAATGAGATGCCTACTTGCCCGATGGGTGTGCCATAGAGCATATTTCGGAAAATTTCTGTGGTCATCACCAAAATCGGTGCATCCCTGTGAATGGAGGCATCTCCAGTTAACAGTCCGACTTGATCAAACCCAAATTTTTCTCGAAAGTCACGTAATTTTTGATTCGACAGCGCCTTTAGGGGAGTAGTATAAAATACACGTTTTCCTCGGGACAGGGCGCGATAAATGGCATATTCCCCAACCAATGTTTTGCCCGAACCTGTGGGCGCACACACGACTACGGAGCGTCCAGCGTTCAGGGACGCGATCGCTTCTTTTTGAAACTGATCCAGATCAAAGGGAAATATAGACCCTAAGTCAAGTTCTGGAGACGGCGCAGGATAATTCACTCAATCACATTTGCAACCAGATTGTTTACTATACTAACGAGTCTTTTGTCAACTTCGTTAATAGTCATTTGTCATTAGTCATTAGTCATTAGTTTTTCACAAAGGACAAAAGACGAATGACAAAGGACTCTTAATTATTTTCCCAGTTCTTGCGATCGCTCTGTGGCAGCTTTCACTGCTTCAATTAAAGCTGAACGAAATCCTGCCTGTTCTAACTTGGCAATTCCGGCAATGGTTGTACCACCGGGACTAGTAACGCGATCTTTAAGTTCTGCTGGGTGCATTTTGGTTTCATATAACAGTTTCGCTGTTCCCAGTACGGTTTGCAATGCTAATTGATTGGCAATTGCTCTAGGTAAACCTGCGGATACTCCGCCATCAGCAAGTGATTCTACTAGCAGGGCCACGTAAGCTGGGCCGCTACCAGATAGCCCTGTGACTGCATCCATTAGCCCTTCTGAGACTTCCACAACTTCGCCCACAGCAGAAAAAACTTGTTGTGCTATTTGGTGATGCTTGGTATTGGTATATGCACCTAAACAAATGGCGGTGATTCCTGCTCCCACAGTGGCTGGGGTGTTGGGCATTGCTCTGATAACTGGCAATTGCACAAATGCAGCTTCTAGCTGATTTAAGGGCACACCCGCCAATATGGAAATTATTAGGGGTGATTGTTCTCTATTAATAATATCAATATCTGCTAATTCTTGAGCGATCGCGCTGAACACCTGCGGTTTCACTGCCAAAAATACAACTTCTTTGGCTTGAGTGAAAACCTCACTATTATCTGTCGTTACAGCAACATCGTATTGCTGCTTCAAAAAATCTAGGCGTGAAGGTAGCGGTTCGCTAACTATCACTTCTGATGATTGATAAATTCCACGCGCGATCAGGCGGGATAAGAGCGCTTCTCCCATTACCCCACCACCAATTAACCCAAATTTTATAGTCATTGATCATTAGTCATTAGTCACTAGTCGTTTGTCATTTGTCACTATGATTAAAACCTAGGACAAATGACAAAGGACTAACTACTAATTTAACTTTATTGTGCCATCCGGTTAGTTTCGTTACCCCAAGCCTGATTTGGAGTACCTGTAGGACGAGAGGGACGGGCTGGTGGTTGTGGTACTTCATGAAGAACGCCACCTTGGGTACTAACTTGGACACAGCTTGGCGTAAACAAGAAGATGCTCTCACCGATGCGCTCTTGATGTCCATCTAGTGCGTAAGTACCACCTGCAACAAAATCTACTGCTCGTTGAGCTTGGTCTGGGTCCATGATTGTCAGATTTAATACCACTGACTTCCGTTCTCGCAACGCTTGAATTGCCTGGGGCATTTCTTCAAAGGTGCGTGGTTCGAGGACTAAAACTTCCGAAATTCCGTTAATTGCTCCTGGCATACCAATCACATTCCCCATTGGCTTTGAACCTGCTGCGATATCATCTCCCATTGTAGGCACTGGTTCCCGCCAGCGTCGATTCTGAGCGGTTGCGCTCTCTTGTGGGGCTGGGGGTTGGGGATTTTCTTGCTGATACAGATTTTGGTAATTATTATCTGTTTCTGGTTCTTCTTCGTAATATTCGTATTCCACTTGCTCATTTAGACCTACAAAGTCTCTGAGTTTGGAAAAAATGTTGTTCATTGTCTGTTTACTCTCCTGGTGCGAATAGCCTATATTGACTTGGCTTAGGATTTATTGAGATCAGAGCGATGCCTACGGTAGTAAACTACGCTACATAAGTGGATACTTCAGCAAGTATATTGCTATTTGTAGCCCATACTACGGGTTTTGGCGATGAACCGACACTTATTGGAAAGGTCTGTGCATCGCCTAAACATAATAATGAGTCAAGATTATATCCTAAGGTTTATCCGAAGGAAAGTTCTTTATACCCCATTTTCCCTTGGCGATTGCTCTTGTCAATACTATATCCTTTGTTTCTAATTGCACCAGTCTCTTACAAAATTCTTGTCATCAAATCCTGATCTCTATTAATACTGACCTGGAAAGCTGATGTTCGAGGGCTTAAGAGCGATCGCCAAACAATATTTTCCTAATCACACCCTCATTGCTCCTGCTTGTACTTGATACTCAACCGGAACAGGGATGTGTAATATGCTTAAGAGCGATCGCCAAACAATATTGTTCCTAATCGTACCATCGTTGCGCCTGCTTGCACTGCTAGTTCGTAGTCGCCTGACATACCCATAGATAGTTGCTGCATTTTAATGTGCGACCAGTTTTGCTCCTGGATTTTCTTTGCTAGCTCACGATTGAGATTAAACACATTCAAAATTTCCGGATCATTTAATCCTGAAGGTGGAATTGTCATCAAACCTTGAATTTGTAAATTTTTGTATTGATCGAGTATGGGTAAATCAGCCAAAAGTTCTGGCACACTCCAACCAGACTTGTTGGGATCGGGGAGAATTTTGACTTGCAGGCAAACCTGGGGACTCACTCCTAGCTGTTGGGCTAGTTGATCTAAGCGCTGTGCCAGCTTCAAATTGTCCACGGAGTGAATCCAAGAAAATTGTTCGATGGCTTTTTTGGCTTTATTGCTTTGCAAATGTCCAATAAAGTGCCAGGTAATATCCGGTAAGTCTTGCAACTCGGCTTGTTTGCTGGCGGCTTCTTGGATGCGACTCTCTGCAAAATCACGAATCCCTGCGGAGTATGCAGATCGAATGGCCTGGGCAGAAACTTGTTTGCTAACAGCAATCAATTTGACTGAAGTTGGTAGACAGGAACGAATGGAAGCAATACGTTCGGAAATCGAACTGTTCATTGGAAGGTGCGTTGGAAAACACTTTGAAGTTGATCGTACTCCTGAGAATGTCCACTGCGCCGCAGAGTACGTAAGCGATTTTCCAACATCATTCTGGCCTCAGTTCGTCCTATTGGCTGGAATTTGACACCTTTAACGTCATTTGCGACCAAAAAAAACAGGCGCTGGGCATAAAGTGTGGTGAACAAATCCTGGGTCTCATCAACCATACAGATTTTGTAGAGTAAACCCCAAGTTGGATGGTTTATGTAAGTTTCTGCGTTTTCTGGATTCATTTAAGAGTCAAGGTGTAGTCAAGGTGGGAGTATATATATCTTTTCGCAGTGAATTACAAACATTCAGACGATAATACCAACATTCGTCAGAATATTTGCTTAAAATGCAAAACTGCGGTTACGAAGACCTTGATCTAGTTTCTAATTGGCAGATGAAGCTAGTGGTAGTGAAGCGAAATGGTACAACAGAAGCCGCAAAGCGTCGATTCAGAGAGTAGAGGCTGGTTGAGAAACATCACCATCTGCTTTGGTGACTTCAATTTACCAATCTGTCGGAACAAGGTACAAGATAGTCCTGCTCCTCTGGTTAAAAGTTCGACGTAGCAAGGGAAAACACTCTTTGAAGCTCCCAACGGCAACAGCGAACTTTTCAACTTCTTTCCATACTGCCACAACTATTGCTAAATGGCACAAAATAGCTAACTTAAGTGGGGATTGGGAATTGGGGAATGGGGAATGGGGAATGGGGACTAGAAAAAAACTATTCCCTATTCAGCATTGTCAATTGTGCCTAGGCTTTGTGCAGAGATTCATACCATTGTTTATTCAGGATCGCTTCGCTGTCTGCAAGACTTCCCGCAGCCACTTGCACACTGGGTAGCTAGCCAAAAACTTGTAGTACGCAATCTAAAACAGGAAAACAATCTGATTCAAACTAAAAAACTACGTAAAATGGTATGGGATCAATTTTCTGGTGGATAACTGTTCAGTTTCCCATACCACATTGTAGTCTAGACAACCTAATCAAGCGCCTGTGAAGGGGAGATGGGAAAGCGCGAAAAGAAAATACTACCTTTTAGCATTTTCTCAGTACAAAATTAGACCTGAGTTCCTATAGCTAGCCGTATTCCCCAGAATACAATTAAAGTTGCAATAGCCAGCCAGTCACGCCCTTTGAATCGTAAGTCGTGCCACTGCACTCGATGCTCGTTGGGACTGGTAAAACCCCGCACCATCATTGCATTCGCCATTTGATCGGCTCGTAAGAGCAGATTTTCTAACAATCTCTCTGCGACTGTCATCCAAACTTTGAAGCCTCCTTTCAATCCCAGCTTTTTCCAATTAATTGCCCTTGTCATCACAGAGCGAAATAAGTTTTGCACTTCTTCTAAAACTAGAGGAATAAAGCGCAAGGACAAGGTTAAAGTTAAAGCAATTTCTGTGACAGGCAATTTGAAGCGTCGTAGGGGTTGCATTAAGCTTTCTATGCCAGATGTGATTTCTTCTGGTGCGGTTGTTAGCAGATAGAGGTTGGTGCTGTAAATTACGGTAAATATAATTGTACTCAGCCGTACTGCCAAATCCAAAGAGCGGCGAGTTACTTTGACTGGGCCTTTCTGCAATAGCACATAGTTGTATTTTTTGTTATTACTTGCTTGCTCTGGAACAATCTTCTTGGATAATGCTTGCTGGGTTAATATTTGTTCATTAGCTGGCAGGCGTGGCTGATAATCTACACCCATTCCATCAGGACTGATGGCTCCGATCGCTAAGACAAAAAACGATAGCATTAATAGCCACCCCATTTGTTGCTGCCATACTCGCCGGGGAATCCTAGCAATCAAGGTGGCAATAATCAACAGTACTACCAGCAGCACCCGCCAAAAGTTGTTAGCCAAAACATAGCTTGTTAAAAAGCTCATCAACCAGGCGAACTTGACTCGCGGATCGATTTTATGCAGCCAAGTTTGGGGTTGTTCTAAATAAAGTCCAAGTGGCAGCGATCGCAATAAATCCATTTTAGAGTTAAGAGTTAAAAGTAAGGAGTTAGGAGTAAGGAGTTAGGAGTTTTGAATGTAACTCATAACTTTCACCTTGTGTCGCTATCAAACTCTAATCCATAGGGTTCTATAGTTAGCAAGCAATTCTGACTTTAACTCATAACTCTTGTACAGACGCGATGAATCGCGTCTCTCTTGTACGATTCATCGCGTCTCCTAACTTAATTTGACGCGAGTTGCTCTATTAACGTTACCAATTTCGGCATCACGGACTTTTTTACTGCGCCACAGTAAAATAATTGGCGTGCCTTTAAATCCTAGCTGTTGCCGGAATTGACGTTCAATGTATCGGCGGTAGTTGTCATTGAAGCGTTTGGAATCATTAACAAATAGTGCGATCGTTGGCGGCTGGCTACTTACTTGTGTACCATAATAAATCTTGCCCTGACGACCACCACGGGATGCTGGCGGTGAATGCCAGCTAACGGCATCTGTCAAGACTTCGTTAATAACTGATGTGCTGACACGCCGTTTGTGTGATTCAGCCGCCGTTTTCACCAACTCTAGAATTTTTTCTACCCGTTGCCCTGACAAAGCACTCACAAAAATTGTTTCTGCCCATTCGGTAAAATGTAACCGTGATTGCAGAGTTTTTTCGTAGTCGTAGATTGTGTAAGAGTCTTTTTCGACAGCATCCCACTTATTAACGACGATGATGCAAGCTCGACCTTCTTCGATAATCCGCCCAGCTAATTTTTGGTCTTGCTCTGTGACTCCATCTACAGCATCTAGTACTAATAAAACCACGTCAGCGCGACGAATCGCTTTGAAAGCACGGTTAATACTAAAGAATTCTGTACCGTATTCGATGTGTTTCTTTTTGCGAATGCCGGCGGTGTCAATTAAGCGGTAGGTTTGTCCGTCTCGTTCAATGACGGTATCAATAGCATCGCGGGTTGTGCCGGAAATTGGGCTGACAATTGCCCTTTCTTCACCGACAAAAGAATTGAGTAAGCTCGATTTGCCCACATTTGGGCGGCCCACAATTGCTACTTTGATTTCATTAGTTTCTGGGATATCTTCAACAGCAGGTATGTGATTAACTAACTCGTCGAGTAACTCTCCTGTGCCACTACCATGAATCGCGGAGATGGGGTAGGGTTCACCCAAACCCAATTCCCAAAACTCGGCAGCTTGCATTAAGCCTTGGTCTGGAGATTCACATTTATTTACAGTTAGTAGCACAGGTACGCGTTGTTGACGCATCCATTCGGCGATTTCTTGGTCTGCCGATGTGGGGCCTGTTTGGCCATCTACGACAAAAATTGCGGCACAGGCTTCTGCCAGGGCTGTCATTGCTTGCTGGCGAATCAGTGGTAGAAATTCGGTATCATCATTAAAGACTAATCCACCAGTGTCTACGACTAAAAATTCGCGACCATTCCAGAAAGCTGGCATGTAAGTGCGATCGCGTGTCACTCCCGGTTCATCATGGACAATCGCCGTTTGTTCCCCGGCGAGTCGATTAACCAGGGTGGATTTGCCCACATTTGGGCGTCCGATAATTGCAACAATTGGCAGTGCCATAAAACCAGGGTAAGTGAGAGACGTAGTATATCATGTACTTACATTTTACTCACTTTAAGTTTTAATTTAGTTTTCCCATAATCTGAAGCGATGGGAGAGGTTTTTCTAATTCAAGTTAGTTGAAAAAATAAAAAAGGTAGGAAATCCTACCTCTTACCCAAAAAAAGCATTTTGTAACCAAATACCAAATTCAATATCACACAAGCTTTTGACAAATCTATTGCAAAACTATGACGAGGATATGACGTTTAATTTGCAATTGACTTCGCTATTAGTCCCAGTTGTAACCCAGGCGGATAGCTACCTTCTTCTTTTATCCGCTTGATTTCTGCGTCTGTGAGCCGTAAATTTAACTTTTGGGCCAATGTTCGCACAATATCTCCCCGGTCAATTACACCAGCTACAGCACCAGCAGGAGAAAGTACGGTAATTCGAGGTAACTGCTCATTTTCCAGCTTGTTAATTACCTCAGCTATGGTTGTCGCTTCAGTAACAGTGGGTATTTCTGTTAGGGGATGCACTATGCTGTGTAAGGTTTGGGTTTCCCATTCACTCCTTTGGGTTAAACGAAAATCGTCAATGGAAACCAAACCCCGGTAACGTCCATCAGAAGCAGCAAAATAAACCTGTGAAGGAGCGGTTTCCAACAAATATAAATCGGCAAAGGAGCGCAGTGTCTGGTCAGCATCGATAACCCGAAAGTCACGAGTCATCGCATCAGCCGCCACCACTTTAAGTAGGCTTTCCTGCAACGTAGTCATGTTGTCATAAGTGTTAGCGTTGCGGACAGCAAACCAACCTAACAGCGCAATCCACAAACCAAGTGCTAACTCCCTTGTCAAGAAATCTACAACAAATCCTAAAGCGATCGCACCATAACCCAAAATTTGCCCAGCCCTAGCAGCCCAGTGTACGGCTTGAAAACGATTACCTGTTATTTGCCATAGTGCTGCTTTTAACACTTGCCCTCCATCTAGAGGTAAACCAGGAATCATGTTAAATAGTGCCACCACCAAGTTAATTCTCGCCAAATCTCCAACCATGACACTGAGTGGACTAGTATCAGGGATTACAATAACTCCTAGACTGAGCAGGAAAAATAGTATGATACTCACCAATGGTCCAGCGATCGCTACTTGAAAGGCTTTGAAAGGAGTTTTAGATTCTTCTTCAATCGCAGCAATCCCGCCAAACAGAAACAGAGTAATTGAATTAACTTTAATACCTTGCGATCGGGCTACCAAGCTGTGACCCAACTCATGTAGCAACACCGAACCAAATAGCAGTAGTGCCATAATTATTCCAGCACTCCAAGCTATAGCAGTCCCCCATTCCTGGTAAGCTACCCCAAAGTTAAGGGTTGCTAACCCTAAAATCACAAACCATAATGGGTCTAAAAACAGGGGAATTCCAAATAAAGACCCAATTTTCCAATTTGTTTGCATTACATTGTCCTAAAACTAGATATCGCCAGTAGTTCCTATACTGCAATATTTGCGTATATACTTATACGTGTATTTCTGAGCATCAATTCGGTAGTGCCGAGTTCCGAAATGCTCTTATTTCTAGAATAGACAATTAATGCCTGTGAGCAAAACTCTGAAATTGGGAATTGGGAAGTGGAAATTGTTTATTTCCTCTTTTACTATTTTACTGCCCTTCTTGAGCGTGGGAAATGGAAAAAACCAAATTAACTAATTTTGTGTTTATCGCGGCGTTATAGGTAACGCCGCGATAAATACAAAGTTATAGACGACCGATGTTAGTCAGTCCTAAAACGATACCAATGCCAACAATATGACCAAAAGCCATCGCACCAACAAATGTTGGAATACTAATCGGCAGGATGGGGAACTTGGGGCCAACTAAGGGTTTTTCGATCCTAGTACTTAGTAAAACCATTACTAAGCTACTGATGCTGATGATGATGCCTACTGTAGGATTCCACGCAGGTGTGGCGGGAACAGTTGCAGCTGCTGCTAGTAAAATAGAGGAAATCAAGCTTTTGTCTCCTAAACAGAAAGTTAATCGTAGACCTCAAGATTATAAAATTACAAGGCCCAAAAGTTTTTGAGATAGTTTAGACTTTTCAAATGATTATTCTAAATATTTTGTTATATTTTCATGCGCGTTAAAATTTGCGGCATCACTCAACCACAGCAGTCTATAGCGATCGCTTCTCTGGGCGCAACAGCACTAGGATTTATTTGTGTACCAAACTCACCTCGCTACGTGACTACATCCCAAATTCAGGCAGCCGTGGCAGAACTCCCAGCAGATATTGACACAATTGGAGTTTTTGCTAATGCTAGTATCCCTGAAATCAGCCAGATAGTTGTTGATTCTGAGTTGACGGGGGTTCAGTTACACGGGGATGAATTACCAGATTTTTGCTACCAATTACGTCAAGCTTTACCAAATGTCGAAATTATTAAAGCACTTAGAATTCGTAGTCTTGAGCATCTGGGCACGACCGCTGATTACACAAAATACGTAGATACTTTACTACTGGATGCCTATCATCCCGAACAACTTGGTGGTACAGGTAAAACCTTAGATTGGAAAATATTAGAGCAATTTAACCCCAATTGCCCTTGGTTTTTAGCTGGGGGATTAACAGCAGATAATATTGTGGAAGCTTTAAGTCAGGTTAATCCCAATGGCGTTGATTTATCTAGTGGTGTGGAACGCGCACCTGGAGATAAGGATTTAGATAAAGTAACCAAGTTGTTTGAGAAATTAGGGAATAGGGAGCAGGGGAAGCAGGGGAAGTAGGGGAGACAAGGGGGACAAGAGGTGAGAACTTGAAACAAGTCTTTCCCCTTGTCCCTAATTCTCCTTGTCCCCTTGTCCTCTTCCCCATTCCCCATTCCCTAAAAGAATGCTGGTTGATGGCGAATCAAGTTAAAAAATTCTTCGCGGGTTTTATGCTCTTCTTGGAACACGCCAACCATTGCGCTAGTGACAGTCCAAGAACCTGGTTTTTGTACGCCTCGCATCACCATACACATGTGGCTAGCTTCCATCACAACGGCTACGCCTCGAGGTTCTAGAATGGTCTGAATTGCTTCGGCAATTTGGCGGGTTAACCTCTCCTGGACTTGCAAGCGACGGGAATACATCTCAACAATGCGGGCCAGTTTGCTCAGTCCTACAACTTTTTGGTTGGGGATATAAGCAACGTGCGCTCTACCCATAAATGGCAGCATGTGGTGTTCGCACAGACTAAAAAAATTAATATCTCGGACTAGTACCATCTCGTTATGCCCTTCATCAAAGATGGCATCGTTAACAAGTTCTTCAAGGGATTGGTTGTAGCCACTGGTAAGAAACTGCATTGCCTCGGCCACTCGCTTTGGTGTTTTGAGGAGTCCTTCGCGTTCAGGATCTTCGCCAACGCCCAATATTATTTTCCGCACTGCATCCTTCATTTCCTCTATATGTTCCTCTTTTGGCGGGAACACATCAGCTTGTCGCCCATTATTCGTATTGCGATCAGGTCTAGGAGTTATGGCTTCTGCCAAGTCGGGAATCAGAGGCGATTGAGAGTAATTGGAACCGTTGGAACTAGCGATAGTCATGATTCAGTCTTGGTTATGTTTTGAAAGTTGGTCATTAGTCATTAGTACATTGGTCATTTGCAAAGGACTAATGACAAAGGACTAATGACAAAAGATAAATTAAAGTGCGCCAGCACTGGGCATCAGGGTCAATTCGTCAATAACTGCCTGTTGTGGTAACAGAACTGTGTGGAGAATTGACTGAGCCACTATTTCCGGGGTTAACATCTTAGAACGGTCTAAGTTAACATGGACTGTTTCTGTGTCCCAAAGTTCGGTATTAACTGCACCAGGAGAGATAGCTGTGACACGAATGCCGTGGGTACGTTCTTCTTGTGCCAGGGTTTGAGAGAGGGCAATCAAACCAGCTTTGCTGACGCTGTATGCTCCCCAACCGGGAAACGGTTGCTTGGCGGCAATTGAAGCGACGTTGATAATTGTGCCTGTGCCCCGATCGCGCATTGAAGGTAAAATTCCTAAAATGCACTGAAACACGCTGGTAAGATTCAAGTCAATTACCTGCTGCCATCCTTCTAGGGGAGTTTCGCTCAAAGTGGCTGTATAGGCAAGGCCCGCACTGTTTACCAGAATGTCTATATCACCAAAGTCAAGGGCGATCGCTTGGATTTTTTCTTTTACTTCAAAGATCCGCGCTAAATCTACAGCGTAAGCTTTTGCTTCTACCCCAGTATGCTGTACAGCTTCTGCCACCGCCTCTAACTTATTCAAAGAACGGCTGACTAAGGCGACATCTATTCCGGCTTTGGCAAAGGCTAAAGCCGTTGCTTTCCCAATTCCACTACTGGCCCCAGTAATCAGGGCGCGTCGTTTTTGCTCAACATTCATGATGTCTCCCAATTTTTTGGCAGTTCCCACCTAGTACCACCCAATTATTCACATTTATCGGTTTAGATAGATTAAAGGAATCTAAAAATCTGATGATTTCCATTAAGCAACTGCTATGATGCAGTGCAATAGTGGGTATATTGTGGGTTTTATCAGTGAAGACAACAAATCGCCGCCTGGAAAACCACGCCGTACACTCAAATTAGATTACTCAATAATACAAAAGCTACTCTGACTTTTCACGGTATGTGGAAAAGGTCATTTTGATGCTTTCCCAAGCCCTGATTTCTCCGTTAGCTATTTTCATTAACTCTGAGTTATTGAGAATTAGCCTGTCGAAAAAGCCACGCTTTTTGGGGGCTTGAGGACTTCCCGTGAAAAGTCAGAAAAGCTACTCAATCAAATTGAGTAGATTTGCTGAAAATGCAAATGCCTATGGCCAGATTGTTAAAAATCTTTAAGCACATAGGCAATTATAGCATTGCTGCTTTACTAATCCATCATTAGGCAGTGGTTTTAGTGGGCAACTTCTGTAAAGACACCAATTTTACGGAATTTTTCATAACGTAGTTGGCGGCGTTCTGGAGCGGTTAAATGGTTAAGTTCGTCCAAATTTTCTAGCAGCACTTGCTTGAGGGTGGTAGCAGCTTTTAAAGGATCGGAATGAGCGCCACCAGTGGGTTCAGGCAGTATTTGGTCGATAATTCCCAATCTTTTGAGGTCGTGGGAAATAATTTTCAGCGCCACGGCAGCTTGGGGAGCTTTACCAGCATCTTTCCACAAAATGGCGGCGCAGGCTTCGGGGGTGGCGACGGTATAAACGGAGTGTTCAAACATGAGCAGGCGATCGCCTACACCAATACCAAGTGCGCCACCAGAACCACCTTCACCAATAACTGTGCAGATAATTGGCACATCTAAGCAAAACATTTCCCGCAAGTTGTAAGCGATCGCTTCTCCTTGACCTTGGTGTTCTGCTTCCACCCCAGACCAAGCCCCTGGTGTGTCGATAAAAGTTAGTATGGGCATACTAAACTTGTTAGCGTGTTCCATCAACCGCATAGCTTTGCGGTAGCCGCCAGGATAAGGCATTCCAAAGTTACGGGCAATATTGTCTTTGGTGTCACGACCTTTTTGATGGCCCAACATCACCACAGGTTGGCCACTCAGACGACCGACACCACCAACTAAAGCTGGATCGTCACCACCACAGCGATCGCCATGCAATTCCATCCATTCATCGCTAATAGCCTGAATGTAATCGAGAGTACTGGGGCGACGCGGATGACGAGCGACTTGTAATCGCTGGGAAGGCGATAGACTAGTAAAAATTTCCTCACGTAGTTGCATGGCGCGTGCTTCTAGTTGACGAATTTGACCAGAAACATCAACGCCATTTTCTTCTGCAAGTTGCCGAATTTGATCGATTCGGGTTGCAAGTTCTGCTAGGGGCTTTTCAAAATCTAACAGTAGCGGTTTACGCTCGGTAGTTGCCATCGTAGGGTTTATCAATTACGAGTTATAAGTTATCTATCCTTTGCCTTTTGTCCTTTGTCCTTTGTCCTTTGTCCTTTGTCCTTTGTCCTTTGCAAATAACAAATGACTAATGACCAAGGACAAATGACTAATGACCAATGACTAAACCAACAACGGTCTAAATCCATGTTTTACTGACACCCGGCCAATCTGCTCCATTTTATCTACGGTAATCTGATTCCGTCCCCACGAAAAGTTCGTGTATAACTTCTCAAATTCCAGCAGCATTGATTCGGCAAAACAGGCAAACAACTGACGGGCTGGCACGTCCATATTGACTATTTTCATAATTTTCCAGTCAATATCCAGGGAATGCTCTACAATCCCACCATTTAACACGTGTACGCCAGGATATTGAATTTTTGTGGCTAAGTTTTTAGGATAGCCGCCATCAATCAACAAACAGGGTTGTTTCAAAGTGGTAGGGTCAATTTCCACGCCTCTGGGCATACTAGCAACCCAAACTACAACATCGGCTTGGGGTAGCGCTTCTGTCAAACCCATGATTTTCCCCCGTCCCAGTTCGCCTTGCAACTCTTTGAGACGTTCTTGATCGCGGGCGATTAGCAGGAGTTCTTGGACATCTGTTCTCGCATCTAGCCAGCGTGTAACGGCACTACCAATATCACCAGTTGCTCCACATACCGCAACAGTCGCGTTTGATAGATTAATTCCCAGTTGTTTGGATGCTTCTTCCACCTGCTTACAAATAATGTAGGCAGTATGCGTGTTTCCTGTGGTGAAGCGTTCAAACTCTAGTTTGATATTGCGGACTTGGCTAAACTGCTCTAACTTAAAGTTTTCAAAAATAATCGAGGAAAATCCGCCTAATGCTGTGATGTTAATGCCGTGCTTCTGTGCATGGGCCATAGCGTTGAGGATTTTCCGTGTTGCGGCTTTGATGCGGCGACTAGCTAGCATTTCCGGCAAAAAGCAAGATTCTACATACCGTCCTTCAATTTGTTGCCCAGTAACACTGGTGACAATAATAGTATCGACAATTTGCGGCGGGGCGCTGCACCAAAAGTCTAGCCCTTGATCGGCATATTCTGGGTATCCCAATTCTTGGGCTACCGCTTGAGCGTGTTCTAAACTAGTCAGATGTCCAATTAGACCAAACATGTAGTGATTATTAGGCTTATGCTATCTTGAGCGCGGGGGAATTTAGGAGAGTTAGGAGTTAGGAGTTAAGAGTTGTGAGTTAGGAGTTCTGAGTTCTGAATAACTACTCAGCACTCAGCACTCGTTACTCAGCACTTTTTTAAGCACCTATGAGTCCGTAGGCTGACAAGCGCATAATATCGCGAGTCGTAAAACCAATGTTACTCAATGCTTCACCATACTGAATCATGAAATCTTCTACCAAAGCATCTTTTTCCATTGCCATTGTGTGGGCATCGCCTTCTACTTGGTTGAGCATTTTCCAGACGATGGGTAGGTTCTGGCGATTTGCAAGTTCAAGTTCAGCTTTGGATTCTGCAAAGTTTTCTTTCAACCAAACTTCTCCAAAATTGAGGTGGCTGTATTCTTCTTTAACTACTCCTTCGGTAATTTTGCGGGCAAAATCGTCGGCAACGGGGATGTAAATGTTATATGCTGCGATCGCAAAACATTCGATAATTAAAGCCTGAATCAACAGACAAGTAACTACTTTTCCTTCTGCGGCGGCTGTTTGAAAATTTTGGTGTAGCCCGGAGAAAAACTTTTTGGCAAATTCCAAATCTGGTGTAACAGCCAAATTGCGCCCACAAGCTTCAAATCCTTTCTTATGGCGGCTTTCCATCTTCGATAGGCGAATCAATTCATCATGAGATTCTGGCAGCAGTTGGGCTAGTGTGATGTAATTTTCATGGGCTTCTTGTTCCCCTTCAATCACGATCGCATTAATCCGGCTATAAGCATCTTTGTATGTTTCGCTCTTGAAATCTAATTCTTTAGATTGGTCTGTAAGCTGCTGCATGGTTATGTTTACTCCTGTAAACCTGATTTATTTGACACCAGGATTCAATTTACCCTATGAACTGAGGGTAACAATCACTGTGGTTTAATTTAACTTAACAAGTAACTATGTTTATAGATTAATGGTTGCTGGGGGCAATGCTCTAGTACTAGCGAAATAAATGCTTTGCGGCTTAAGTTATGTTTAAACAAAACCCGAACCTGAAATCTGGCGATTTTTTGAGCCTAGTAGTCTTACTGCTAGGAGCATTTATCGTTCTACTACCGCTATTTGTGGTTTTTCTCACCTCCTTTGCACCGACAGCCGCCAGCCCAGAAAATTTGTCCAAAAATTACTGGTCTTTAGCTAATTACCGCGTTGCATGGCAACAGGGAAAATTTTTGCTGGCGTTTGCTAATTCTACCTTGGTAGCGATCGCTGTGACGGCGTTTCAAATTGTCACTTCTGCTTTGGCTGGTTACGCCTTAGCACGCCTGAAGTTTCGGGGACGGCAAGCACTGCTACTGGTTGTTTTAGCAACTTTGGTGATTCCATTTCAGTTATTGGTGATTCCCATCTTTTTGGTTTTGAAGTGGGGACACCTGATAAATACATACTGGGCGCTCATCTTACCTACTGCTGTCAATGGGTTTGGGATTTTCTTATTACGTCAGTATTTCCAGACAATTCCTGTGGAATTAGAAGAAGCCGCAGCCATAGATGGGGCAACCAGATTACAAATATTGTGGCGGGTAATGTTACCTTTAGCTCGTCCAGCATTGGTGACGCTCTTTTTGTTCACCTTCATCGGCGAATGGAATGATTTGTTTAAACCTCTGGTATTTACAACCCGTCCCGAATTAAGAACAGTGCAACTGGCGTTGGCTGAATTTCAAGAACAATTTACGAATAATTGGCCTTTGATGATGGCGGCGGTGACAATAGCGACAGTTCCAGTGATGGTATTATTTTTCATCGGTCAGCGTCAGTTTATTCAAGGTATTGCTGCAACGGGAATTAAGAATTAGCAAAGGAAGCTGTCTGAATTTGAAATTTTGGTGAAATGTGAGATAAGTAAATTCAGCAGTAAAATATTAATTTTTGTAATGCTATGCGTAATTGTTCCGGGCCAAACTGAAGCAGAATTATACACATTCTGTAGGAAATGGAAACAATCATGAATCCTGAAACATTACAACAATTACAAGCCGAGATTGAACAAAAACTGCTTGAAAGTGTTAATAACGCTGGTTTATACAGTGTGCTTGAAAAGTACGGTGTATTAGATGATAGAGCTTTAATCGTTCAATGGCAGTGTAATCTTGACCCAAATAAAATCAAATCTGGTGATGCAGCTAACAACCAGCAAATAAATGGATTGTTGTCAGCAAATCCAAAACAAGAAATTGTGCTGATGGAAAAATCATGGTGTATTCCTTGCCCTTCAACTGGCAGTCCTCTAGGTTGTAACTGCTAAATAATTTAGTTTTTAGACTGTAAAAAGTTTATTCTAGTGAGTATAAAAATACTGAACTTTGCATTTACTAGTTAGGGTACAGAGATAATTTCAAGTATCACCATAAGTTAGCGAGCAAGGACAAATAAAATTATCTTACGCAATATTAAGATTAATTAGATTGGCTCGTAGTAAGGGGTGAATCCCTTATTGCAAACCTTTAATTGTTCACACTGACTTAACTTATTTAACTAGCAAAGAACAGTATTTTAATATACTCTTATTTTTTGGGTGCAAGTTTGTCATGTCTCGATACCGAAGTAGTTGGTACTGGGAGTTATGGATAGTGAGTACATTAGCAATTACTGGAGTACTCACTTTCTTTGAGAGTTTTGTCTTAGCCCAAATACAAAAAGATGGCACACTTGAATCTGAAAGTTCAATCATTACACCAAAACTAATTGATGGTCAGCTTATAGACCAGATTGATGGTGGGGCAGTTCGTGGTACAAACTTATTCCACAGCTTTGAACAATTTTCTGTCTCTGCGGAAAGGACAGCCTACTTTAACAATGCAATAGATATTCAGAACATTATCAGTCGGGTGACGGGTAATTCGATTTCTAAGATAGATGGCATTCTGAAAGCTAACGGCACGGCGAACCTGTTTCTGATTAACCCTAACGGCATTATTTTTGGGCCCAATGCTTCTTTAAACATTGGCGGTTCATTTGTAGCAAGTACGGCAAGTAGCTTGAACTTTGCTGATGGTACAAAATTTAGTGCTACATCTCCTCAAACTACACCCCTACTGACATTAAGTGTTCCCATTGGCTTACAATTTGGAGCAACTCCGGCTCCCATCCGCAATCAATCTCAAGCAAGTCCAGATGGCGCAGTTAATGTTTTAGGACAAGGCGTTGGTTTACAGGTGCAGCGAGGCAAAACCTTGGCACTTATAGGCGGTGATATCACGCTAGAGGGTGGAAATATAACTGCAAGGGCAGGAAGGGTTGAGTTAGGAAGTGTTGCTGGCAATAGTCTGGTCAGTTTAAGCCCAACGAACCAAGGTTGGGTTTTGGGATACGAAGGTGTTCAAAATTTCCAGAATATCGAAATAATTCAGTTAAATAAAATTCCATCGATTATAGATACTCATGGAAATGGTAGCGGCAATATCCACCTGCAAGGGCGACTTGTGCGAGTAGCTGGCAGTTTCCTAATTCTAGTTAATCCCTTGAGAGCGCAATCAGGAGGGAATTTGACAGTAAACGCTTCAGATTCTGTAGTAATTGAAAAAGATTCACAACTGTTTACTCAGAGTTTCTCCAACGCAAACTCTGGAAACATAGATGTCAATACTAAGAAGTTAGTGGTCAGAAGTGGAGCGCAATTGCAGGGGCAATTGACCATAAACGCTTCAGATTCCGTGGAACTAATTGGTGGCACTACCATCCCTGTCTTCCGAGATGGTAGTGATTTAATATCCAGCGGATTATTTAGTGCAACTTACGGCGATAAAAATGCTGGCAACATCACAATTAATACTGGAAAATTGCGTATCGAAGGAGGAGCAAGAATATCAACAAGTTCTGAGGGCATATACAGGTTTATTCCTAACCAACTTACACCAGCTAGAGGAAATGCAGGAAACTTGACGGTGAACGCTTCCGAGTCGGTAGAATTAATTGGAACTTCACCAAATGGTTCTAAGCTCAGTAGCTTGTTTTCTGGGACTCAAGGGCCTGGAGATGGTGGAAACTTGACCCTAACTACAGGGCAATTGATTATCAAGGATGGGGCTGCAATAACTGTGAGCAGCCAAGCTCGAAAAAATGTAATCTATATCGGAGATCCAAGTAATCTTGGAAAAGCAGGCTATTTAAATATAACCGCTCGCTCCATACTTCTCGACAACAAAGGAAAACTCATATCTAATAGTGAGTCAGGTAAAGGTGGGAATATTACCCTACAGGTGCAGAACTTATTATTGATGCGCCGCGAAAGTCAAATCGCCACTAATGCAGGTACAACAAAACTGGGTGGAGATGGCGGTAATATCATCATCAATGCACCTAATGGTTTCATCGTCGCTACTCCCTTGGGAAATAACGATATCACCGCCAATGCCTTCTCTGACTCTGGTGGTAAAATCACAATCACCGCTAAGAACATTTTTGGATTTGTGCCCCGCACTCGTGCAGATGTAGAAAAACTCGATCGCGAAGAAATCAATCCGAATAACGTCCGAACAAGTGACATCACGGCGTTTTCTCAGCAAAACCCTTCATTAAATGGCACGGTACGAATCAACTCACCAGATGTTGACCCCAGTCAAGGATTAGTGGAATTGCCTGTAAATTTGGTTGATGCTTCCCAGCAAATTGTTGCTGGTTGTAATTCTGGTGGAAAAATAGCCAGAAGTTCGTTTATTACAACTGGGCGTGGAGGAATAGCGCCCAATCCCACGGAGCCATTGATAGCTGATGATGCGGTGCTAGCAGATTGGATCACACTCTCTCCAGAGAGTCAGAATCGTGCTGAGGGTATCCAGAAGAGAGTGGTTGTTCACAAGCAGAGAAACACAGAAGAATCACAGAAGGTTAATTCTGTCAATGAACCTACTCAAATTGTGGAAGCTCAAGGATGGGTAGTAGATGCTAATGGGAACGTGGTTTTGGTTGCTCAAGTACCCACTGCGTCGCCTCATAATTCTTCACTCATTGCTACATCTTGCGCTGGTAATTAGAATTTGAGATTCTCGTAAATTTTGTTGGTGCGTTGGCGTAGCCCGTCGTAGACATCGCTCTTTCTACTCAATGTAGGGTCAAGGTGCGATCGCTTTTTCGCAATGACCGCACCTGCTACTTAATTCAGATGTGGGTGCGTTGGCGTAGCTCATCCATTCACGTAGGATCTCGTAGAGAAGGTATGGCTTCTTTGTCAGGTTGGTAGCCAGATTCATGAAGGCTTTAAGGAAATCCAACAGAAATATATGAAGTTTTGTTACACAATGCGTAATTATAACTAGCCAAGCTGAAGTCATAATTATGGGAGTTCGCCAAAGCTTTAGAAACCTAATACTTTCGTGCCACTCTAGACTCTGTATCCTTAATTTCTTCGTCGCTAAACTGTACTAATCGAAGTCAGGTTAAATTAGTACATCACAAGATAAGTCCACACATTTACCAGTCTGCAAGGAGAGCAAAATTTATGGAATCTCAAGTTTCACAGCAAGCAGTCATTGAGTCTGAAACTTTAGAGCGGTTAGAAGAAAAAATTCAGCAGGAAATTATAGAAATGTTGAAAAACTCTAATTTCCGCACGCTACTCGAAGAAAACGGTATATCAAAAGATAGAGTCCTGAAAATTAAGCTTGAGTGCAATATCGAACTAGCTCCAATTCCATCTACTGATGCTGTTGAGAACAAGCAACCCCAGGGATTTTTGCCAAAGGATTTAGGCCCTGTTGTCATGAAATTGCAATGCTGTGAGGACTGGCGAGGATATTGCGTTAAATGCTAGAAAACCGTAGCGGTATTGTTAACTTAACACCTAATCTCGATTAATTGAGAATAAAGGTAAGGGACTTCCAAATAAAAAATATCTAACTACTTGTTGTAGGGTGTGCCTCTCGCCCGCCCGTAACTATAGGCGGATAAGACTTCGGCGTGAGCGCTCAGTCCTTCGACAAGGCTCAGGAACTATCGAAGGCTGTCCACCCCACAAGATTGGATAATTTGTTTCTTTGTAATTCCTAATAGCGCTGCTCTAAAAAACTAATTGTTTTTTTAGTAATGTTATAAGACTTCCTTCTTATGCATAATAAGGAAACATTTCAATGCTAGAAAACTGTAGCGGTATATCAACTTAATATCTGTCATTGTAGCTTATTTAGAATAAAAGTAATAGCATTACTATGAGAAACCAAATCAATTTTTAGTAATGTCACAGAATTGTATTTTTATTCTCAATCAGCAAGCTTATTAATAGTTAAGTTAGCAATATTGCTTTTAGCTAAGTAAAATAAAAACTTTTTGTAGAGGCATAACATTGTTGTGCCTTTAATTTTATTAGTTTTAATGAGGAGTCTTATCAGATTTATACAATAGAAAAACGTATATTAACGATTTAAATATTGTAGTCTATTGAGATAGATATAGTTTACTGAATAGAGGTACAGCGTTACTATTATTTAGCAATTGATAGTTTTTTAAAGGAGTTTGTTATTCGTTATGAGTATTCTGTGTGGATGGTTTCAAGGATTAGGAATTGTAATAGGTGGCGCAATAGCTTTCTCTGCCAATTGTGCTTTTGCCCAAATCACCCAGGATAGCACTCTACCTAACAATTCTCAAGTTACAACACAGGGCAATATCACAATTATTGAAGGTGGAACCCAACTAGAAAGTAACTTGTTCCACAGTTTTAAGGAGTTTTCTGTACTCAATGGGACTACGGCTGAGTTTAAAAATACTGAGGGTATTCAGAACATTATTAGTCGGGTAACGGGTAAGTCTATCTCTAATATTGATGGCATCCTTAAAGCTAACGGTACAGCTAACCTGTTTTTGATTAATCCCAACGGGATTATTTTTGGTACTCATGCTTCTTTAAACATCGGTGGTTCATTTATTGCAAGTACAGCGAGTAGTCTAAACTTTGCCGATGGTACAAAGTTTAGTGCTACAAATCCCCAAACCACACCCCTACTAACAGTAAGTGTTCCCATTGGCTTACAATTCGGAGCCACTGCGGCTCCCATTCGCAATCAATCCCAAGCTAGTCCAGGTGGCGCAGTCAATAGTTTGGGTGAACCTGTTGGGTTACAGGTGCAGCCAGGCAAAACCTTGGCACTTGTAGGAGGTGATGTTGTGTTAGAGGGCGGAAATTTAACAGCAGCATCGGGACGAGTTGAGCTAGGAAGTGTCGCTGGCAATAGCCTGGTCAATCTGAAGTCAACTGTTCAAGGTTGGATATTGGGATATGAAGGTGTCCAAAATTTTCAGAACATTCAACTAATCCAGCGAACTATTGACGGTTCTGGAATTCCATCTCAAGTAGATGTTACTGGCGTAGGTGGTGGCAATATTCAGTTGCAGGGCAAAAGTGTGGAACTAATTGGTCTTTTTGTGATCTTGAGAAATCGGAATAATGGCGTTGGGGATGGTGGAGAATTAACGATTAACACCAGGAAATTAATTGTTCGAGATGGCGCACAAGTATCTACTTCTACTAGAGGCAAGGGTGCAGGGGGAAATTTGACCATTAATGCCTCCGAGTCCGTAGAGTTGATTGGTAGCTTTACGACACCAGATAATTTTACTTTTCCTAGTATACTTTCTAGCATAACTACATCTGATGGAAAAGCGGGTGACCTTACAATCAACACTGGGAAATTGCTTATCCAAGGTGGGGCAGAGGTATCAACACAGTCTAGTGGAGCATATCGAACTCCAGTAGAATTTATACCAGCCATAGGTTCAGGAGGAAATTTGACTGTCAACGCCTCAGAGTCTATAGAACTAATTGGAACCACACCAGATGGCTTGCCCGGCGGCTTGTTCGCTGGGACTTTAGGCTCTGGAGAGGCTGGAAAAATTACAATCGTCACAGGACAATTGATTATTTCGGATGGGGCTGCAATAACTGTGAGCAGTGAACTTCCAAAGCTTCAACCGAATACAATCTACAAAGGAGATGTAAATAATTTAGGATCAGCAGGTGAACTCAATATAACTGCTCGCTCCATACTGTTGGACAACCAAGGAAAACTCACATCTAATAGTAAGTTAGGTCGAGGTGGGGATATTTCGCTAAAGGTGCGAGATTTGTTACTAATGCGCCGCAACAGTCAAATATCCACTAATGCCGGGGGTGATAAAACTGGCGGTAATATTACCATCAAAGCACCGGATGGCTTCCTCGTTGCCACTCCCTTTGGAAATAACGATATCACTGCCAACGCTTTCTCTGGCTCAGGTGGTAAAATCACAATCACCGCTAAAAACATCTTTGGGTTTGTGCCACGCACCCGTGCAGACGTAGAAAGGCTTGATCCAACAGGCTCAATCAACCCGAATAACCTCCGAACAAGTGATATCACCGCATTTTCTCAGCAAAACCCTTCATTGAATGGCACTGTAAAAATCAACTCACCAGATGCTGACCCCAGCAAAGGATTAGTGGAATTGCCCGTAAATCTGGTTGATGCTTCTGAGCAAATTGCTGCTGGTTGTAATTCTGGTGCAAAAGTAGGAAGGAGTTCATTTATTGCTACTGGACGTGGAGGACTAGTAGCCGATCCCACGCAGCCATTGATAGCTGATGATGCGGTGCTGGCAGATTGGATCACACTACAGCCAGAGAGTAAAAATAGTGCTGCTGGTATTCAGAAAAGAGCGGTTCTTCAGGCGCAGCAAAACATAGAAGAAAAATCACAGAAAGTTAATGCTGTCAATGAACCTACCCAAATTGTAGAAGCCCAAGGATGGGTAATGGATGCCGATGGTAATGTGGTTCTGGTTGCTCAAGTACCCACTGCGTCGCCCCATAATTCGGCACTCACCGCTACATCTTGCGCTGCTCGTTAGAGTTTGAGATATGGCGAGATTCTCTTTACGAATCAGCTCTTAGAAAAAATTAAGTTTTGTTTTGTAAGTAGAGTAGCCTCATATCAGGGCATGAATTTAGAATTCGAGTGGGATAACCAAAAAGCTAGTTTGAATCTCAACAAGCACCGCATCAGCTTTGAAGCGGCTAAGACAGTGTTCAACGACTCTCTAGCTTACATATTCAACGATGAATGGCACTCTGTTGGTGAACGACGGGAAATCATCATCGGACGCAATCAAGACAATCGCTTGTTATTGGTCTGTTTTATAGAAAGAGCAAACGTTATCCATATCATTAGCGCCCGTCTAGCAACCAAGAAAGAACTAAGAGATTATGAAGAATTCACAGGCTTCTGAATTCCACAACAACGCAGACGATGATTTGCTTCCAGAGTATAACTTTGACTATCGCAAAGCCTTGCCCAACCGTTTCTCCAGTCAGCAAGAAAAAACTCCTTTGACAGTTATCCTAGATGCTGATGTCGCTGAGATATTCAAAACATCAGAAGCTGTTAACAACGCTCTCCGTGCCTTACTCTCAGCGATTCCAAAGACTGAAAGATAAACTGCGTAGGCGTAGCCCGCACTTCGTCGGCTCCTTTCGACTTCGCTCAAGCAAGGCAAGTCGCTCTGTGACCACCGTAGGCATCGCTATTGTCTATTTTCTAACTCGTCTCCTGAATTTGCAAACGAACAGTGTGTTCAGTTGCACCACTAAGTTGCAATTCCATAATTTCACCACCCAGAGGTTCCAAGCAAGTGAGGAGCGATCGCAGGTTGGGTGTACTTGCGCCAGTATCTACATATAATCTATCTGCCAAATTGCCGATTCGTTTCCACGTCATGTAGAGTTTAGCGATCGTTTGTTCAATCTGCGATGCTTGATTGACCAAATCAGCAGCTATGCTCAAACAGCCGACTCTTTGCGCTTCTTCTAAAGCTGTTTCAATATCAACATTTTCCTGCGTCAGCGCTTGGACTTGAGCCGCCCCTTTGAGATATTTGGCCAAGTTACGCGCTTCGCTAGTTACCTGTTTCAGGGTATCCACATCAGGATTGGCAGCAATTTCTTTCTGGATAAACTTTTGGTGCGATTCCGGCAGTTTTTCCATTTCCTTCACCAGTGGGGCGATGTAGCGCGGCGGAAGGGTGTTATCTGCGGCTTTTTCTCTGACAGATTCAGGTAGTAAATCTGAGGACATCGCTGTCCATTCATCGCTGAGTTGACGGACTTCGCGCCTAGTGATGCGATCGCCTTTTTGGGCGGCTTCACTGACCATCTGTTGCACTTCTGGCGATGCTTTGGAGGTTTCAACAAATGCCCGTTTACTGAAGTTATTTACAGAACCGGGGTCGAGTTTACCGTCTTCGATGAGAGTATCGGCACTATTGGCCAGTTGAATCCAGGAGTATGCTTGACTTTTGCTGATTTCCCGCTCTTTTAGCCATCGCAGAAAGCCAGTACCGCGCCCATCACCACCAACTTTTTCTCTGTCGCGGATCGCCCGTAAAATTCGCCCCCGCCAGATTTCAGTCTGCAAATCAAAGCGATCGCATACCTGCCAAGCTATTTCTAGCTGCTGTTGAAAATCAGACTCTAGAATCTGTTCATCTTCTGGATCGGGCAGTTCAAAGCTGATATCGGCTGGCTGTAGTAGAGCAGCAGCAAGGTCGTTGATGGAGTCGGTGTCTTGCACGATTGATGATAACTAGTGGATGCGATCGGCTTATTATGCCATAATCTGCGGACTCTCACTTAAGGGGGAGTACGGTATTTTGAATTACAACCCATATAGTAGAAAGGGGTAAACCACCTCACTTAAGTCTTTAATCAATCAGAGAGAATAAAAATAAAACGATGAACCAGGTAGACTACCTCCGCATTAGTTTAATAGATCGCTGTAATTTTCGTTGTCAATACTGTATGCCAGAGGGAGTAGAACTGGACTATATTCTCAAGCAACAGTTGTTAACTGATGAGGAGTTGCTCACCTTAATTAAAGAGGTATTTATTCCAGTAGGCTTTAATCAGTTTCGTTTGACAGGGGGTGAACCCTTATTGCGTCCAGGTGTGGTGGATTTGGTCAGTGCGATCGCAACTTTACCTCAAACTCAAGACCTCTCTATGACCACCAACGGGTTTTTGCTGGCTCCGATGGCACAAAACCTCTACAATGCTGGTTTGCGACGAATTAATATCAGTCTAGACTCTCTCGACCCCGACACTTTTGACCAAATTATCGGTAATCAGGGGCGTTCTCGTTGGAAAGAAGTTTGGCAGGGCATTCAAGCTGCCCACCACGTCGGATTCGACCCACTGAAGCTGAATGTGGTAGTGATTCCTGGCGTTAATGACCACGAAATTCTAGATTTAGCTGCCCTGACAATTGATAAACAGTGGCACGTTCGATTTATTGAGTTCATGCCTATTGGGAATGTGGATTTGTTTGGCGATCGCGGTTGGGTATCTTCAGCCGATTTGCGAGGACGTATTCGCGATCGCTGGGGCTTGACAGAATCTCAAGTTCGTGGTGCTGGACCTGCCGATGTTTTTC
The DNA here is from genome assembly GCF_036917775.1 of Nostoc sp. Taxonomy (GTDB): domain Bacteria; phylum Cyanobacteriota; class Cyanobacteriia; order Cyanobacteriales; family Nostocaceae; genus Nostoc. Next base: position 61,230 of record NZ_JBALEQ010000055.1, on the reverse strand, counting down.
AAATTCCTGGTGCGAAGGGGACACTAGGATTTATTAGTCAGATGTCAGAATGTTTTTGCGATCGTTGTAACCGGATGCGCCTGAGTGCTGATGGCTGGCTGCGTCCGTGTTTATTGAATGAAACTGGTCAAATAGATTTAAAAACTGCTCTGCGTTCTGGCACTAGTACCGCTCAATTACAAGAGCAGGTGAGGCATTTGCTTGGAATGAAGCCAGAAATTAACTTTAAAGGGCGCGATTCTGGGATTGTCGGTACATATACCCGAACCATGTCACAAATTGGCGGATAGTAATTGGTCATTTGTCCCTTGCAAATAACTAAGGACAAATGACTAAAGACAAATGACTATTACGCTTGTCGTGAGTAGTATTCCACCACAAGTAGTTCATTAACTTGTAGTGCCACCCATTCGCGCTCAATAACACTGTTGACTTTACCAACCAACTTATTTTTGTCAAACTCCAAATGACTGGGGAGGTTTGCCAAACCGGGATATTGCAAGTTAGCTTCCACTAACTTCCGTGATTGTGCCCGATCCCTGACTGCAATTACTTCACCAGGACGGCATTGGTAGCTGGCAATATTTACCACACGACCATTAACAGTTACGTGACCGTGATTTACCAGTTGACGAGCGGCTGGGATAGTCGGGGCTATACCCAAGCGGAAAACGGTATTATCCAAGCGCATTTCTAACAATTGCAGCAGCACTTGTCCGGTAGAACCAGTAACACGTCTGGCTTTCCGCACATAGCGGAGCAATTGTTTTTCAGTCAAACCGTAGTTGAAGCGGAGCTTTTGCTTTTCTTCTAGACGGATGGCATACTCAGAGCGTTTCTTACGGTTCTGACCATGCTGACCAGGTGGGTAAGCGCGTCTGGCGCTTTTACGAGTCAATCCTGGTAGGTCGCCTAAGCGACGGACAATTCTGAGGCGTGGCCCTCTATATCGGGACATGAGTTTCCTTAATCTAATCCTGTTTAAACTTTACCCAAACATTCTATGTTGACATACCACTGATTAAAAATCAGGGGATTCTTGGTTTTTGAAGCTGCTTGCCTTGGTATGACGTATCCTACCAGAGTAGAGGCTTCAACTTTTGTGCCAGTTGCTTTAAGTCGGTACCGACGTACTAGCTTCCAAGCTTGAATTCCGACCTGTCACGCCGTACTTCTGCCAATAAGTTTTTTGTTTTTATTTAGTTTCGTAGGCTACTCAATCATCAGATTGGTGTACGCAGTATTCTTACTCTGAAATACTTTTTACGTTGCCTACTTATCTTTCAAACAGTTATATTAACACAATTTCCGGCATAATTAATTATGTCTATACTTTGCTGACGCTGAAATTATTGAATTACAGAGGATTTTTAAAATATTTGAGTTAGCATAACTTTGGGTGTTTGGAGAATGGCAAATGTCAATGAGCAATAAAGCGGTTAATAGAGGTAAGAACAAACAAGCCAGTTCCACCTCCAGGAGTTTAATAGTACCAGTTTTGGCTATAGCTGGATGGTTGACAACGATCTTACCCAACCCAGCGATCGCTGCTTCCTACAGCAATGATTATAGTAACTGTGCAGGTCGTCTCCTAAAAGTGGGCGTAACGGCAGAAGCGGCATCACAAGCTTGTGCAGCTGCACTGCGTCCAACGGATTTGGCTGCTTGCGTGGTTAAAATTGATAAGGAAACCCAAATTGCTGCGACAGATGCACTTTCTTCTTGTGGGAAGGCCCGGCGACCTGAAGAGTTAGCTACCTGTGTAGTCGGTGTCAGTTTAAGTACTAAGGAAGAAGCTAATCCGGCAGTTTTAAATTACTGTGGACGTAGTTTGTTACCTGTGCGTTTTGGGCAGTGTGTGGTTGGCTTGCGTAGTCAAATCGATGTTCCTCCTGCTCAAGTTTTAGATACTTGTATTAGTGCTGATGATAGTGTTATCGGTGCTTCATCTTCAACACCACCAACCATCATTCCTGCGGGATCAAGTATCGAGACCGTTCCATTTCCAACGCAACAGACTGTTCCAGCACAACCTACTGTTCCGACACAACCAGGCACTAATTAAATACAGTGCTTTTTGACACTCCCCCGTTTATAAAACGGGGGATTCTTGGGTCAAAAGGGAGCTACTGCTTAACCCCTCGCCAAGCATCTTGACCGTATGCCCTACGGCTGCAAGTCCACGTTGCATCACTACCATAGCGGCTGCAACGTCTCTATCAGTTTGGAATCCACACTCACCACAAAGATGAATTCTCTGATTTAAATCTTTTCTGCCTGTGTGGTGGTTGCAGTTGGGACAGGTTTGGCTAGTGCCGTTAGGATTAACCTTGGCAAAATATACCCCACGTTTCCAACATACCCATTCTAAGATTGAGAGAAATTCACCAAAACCTGCGTCTAAAGTATGCTTTGAAAACATTCCTTTAGCCCACGCTTTAAAGTTCAAATCCTCAGCAAATATCATTCCGCCTTGGTCACATAGCTTATGCGCCAACTTGAAATGAAAATCCTTGCGGGTGTTGTGAATATGCTCGTGTAGTCGTGATACCTTCCGTTGAGCTTTTCGCCAGTTGTTTGACCCCAATTTTTTATGGCTAACTCTTTGTTGCAGCAATTTCATCTGGCGTTGGAGATCCACAAAAAATCTAGGTCTAGCGATTTGTTCACCAGTAGATGTGGCTAAAAAACTTTTCAGCCCCAAATCAATACCGACTGGATGACCGTGCGGCGCAAAGCTTGGAACATCAACATCGGCTTGTAGTGTGAGCATTACATACCATCCCGAAGCTTTCTTCACCACTTGAGCTTGTTTTGCTACAAACCCATCTGGGATAGGTCGGGATAATTGCATTTTCACCCATCCTACGCCAGGAAGTTTAACTTTGCTTCCAATAATTGGATTAACTCCTAATTGTGGAAACAATAAAGACCGCATTCTCCCTTGTTTTTTGAATCGGGGAAAACCTCTTCCTGATTCCCACATCCCAACAAACGCTTTTTCCAATCGCCTTAATACCTGCTGCAACATCTGAGAATGTGCTGCATTTAAGTCAGAATTAGTTTTTCTGGCTTGAGTTAAGGCTTTGCATTGAGACGCAAACGTTGGTCGGGGTGTATCGGACGGAATAATATACTCACTTTTTAGGCTGCAAGCATCAATTCTGCATGACCTTGAGTTATACCAATCTTTCCTCTCTCCTAACGCAAAATTCCAAACCCTACGAGACGTTTCTAGCCATACGTCGTAGGTTTGGGATTGTTGCTGCAAAAGTTTTAGGCGATAGGTATAAGTTAGGTTTAACATATACGCATAATATCTTAAAAACAGTCTATCTGTTTTTAAAGCCAAATAAATTTGGCGCATTTGCGGCAGTTGAGCGTAGTCGAAACTTATTCCCCCGCATCTGTTGCGCGGGGGCTTTACGCATCACGCCTCGTAAGGTGGGCTTTTAATGCCCACCTTATTAGTCTGTCAAGTTTTAATTCATGGGTAAGCAAGTTCGTAGAGGACTTACACAAAAATAGTCCAAACCTATATTTTCTGTTAAAGGCAATTCGTGTAGACGCAAAGCTTAGTCTACGAGTTCTCAAACAGAGTACTTGCAGAGTATTGCCCCTACAGCGTGTAATTTTGAGTAAGTCCTATTGGAGTTAAAACTAGCTTGACTGAACGAACAATATTTATATAATTAAAATCCGTCATAATTGCTTTACGCTTGCAAATTATGCAAACTAAATACTTACAATACAAAAGTCACAAGCAGTTTTGTGACTTTTATACTTACAGTATGAGAATGTAAATAAATCAATCATCCCCCTACTTTTAAGTAAGGGACAAAAGTGGTGAAAAGCTTATAAAGTAAGCTTTCTGAGTTTTGCGTAGTGCTACTAGTCTTCTTTTTCACCAAAAACCGTCTGTAAGACCACTGCAATACCACCGTCTTGATGATATTTATCTGCCCAAGCACGGATAACTTCATCCAATTCTTCCATAGCTTGCTCCATTTTTTCTGGGAGAATATCAAGTTCTTCTAATAAGCGCATGGCATTTCGTCGCCGTTCTGCCCAATTTTTCATCATGCGGAAATACCGAGCGGTATCTTCTACCATGATGTAAGTGCGTTCTTGATCGTCTGCTGGGGCATAAAAAGGGCGAGTAAGTGCGTAGAAGGGCATTCCCCAAGGAGAATCTATGCGTGTTACTGTGCCTGAGTAGAGTAGACGACGCTTGATATGCTCACCCAAAGCTTCACTCAAAGGCATTTGGTGTTCGGTTGGCAAGTCTTCTTGCGATCGCCTGTGCAAAAACTCAATCAAATCCAGAAACTCAAAAGAGCTAACTAACTGGGCATCTGGTAAGTTACTTGGCAGTTTTTGCTCAATTTGTCTTTTTTCTTCACTTGTCAGACTTGTACCAGGTACGCGCGATCGCCCCGGTTGCCAAGGATACTTTTCTAGCCAGACGTAAGGCAATTGAATCAAATAGCGAGGTTCTTGAGAACCCAACATTTTTAACAGTTTGCCTTCTGTTAACGCCTGTCTGACTTCTTCTACAATAATTTTTACGCGTTTTGGCTCTAAGTGGTGCAGATGCCCTGTCATCCGCAGGTTTTGTCCCTGCTCTAGATAGGTCATGTAAATTGCACACTTTGCTGCTGTTGCGGCTGCGTCTAAAAATGCCCCATGCCTGTGCCCACTCGTCCGCATGGCACTAAAAGCCAGATAAAGCATGATCTGATCCATCGCACTGGGGTCAAGACGTTTGATCAGATCTATGTCGTTACTCATATTACAGACAATTGAATAGCACGTTTACAGAGTTTTTAATCGATTGAGAATAAGGTAGTATACACCTGGCTGAAGCCGATTTTTCACTTCAGACTATATTAGTATGCGATAACCATGAAATCGGCAGTAGTCCAAACTACCATTTTCGCATATTTTCTAGTACACAGGCAGATTTAGTCGTTGTTACCATAACTGTCTCTGCATCTGACTGGAAAATTATAGATATCACTAAATCCAGCTTGACGGCGGTTGACTTCCCAAAAGTTAACTGTGTTGCAAATAATCTACAAAGCTTTTAACTTCTCTGGGATTATTCTCATCTTTCAAGAGCAACAAGATCAAACTGCTTATACCTAATTATGGCACTATGCCGACTCGGAGTAAAAACTAGTTTGCGCGGTTCATCTGGGGTATTTGTTACTCGAAAAAGATGCTTTATATTCAGCTTTGGTGAATTATTTGTAGTACACAGGTGGCTGGAGATCGTTGGGAGTAATCTCAAAAGCAACCGCTTACCAGGTGTAGCAACATTTAGAGGTTGAGCCAAACGGCTTGTTGGGAACTATCATTTCGTTCACAACCTCCTGTGATGTCTCGGCAGTATAAGCCGTTGGCTTGAGGGAAGATAGTAGACATCAAGTAGATCAATTAATTTCAATTTTAAAGCACCTATTGTTCTTTCAAATATCGCTTTTTATCATACCATTGTTTTTTGCTTTTGGAATAAAATTATGTATTTTAAAGTTTATAAATTCTGACTATTTAAATATTTTATATTCTGATTAAATCAAGGTTTGATGATATTTCTATTTTGACTCTTAAATCTAAGTCTGATTTATCTTTTTGTGTTGATGATTTGACACAGAAAGCTGCGATTGATTCAGACTGAATCGCATAGCCATAAGGCTTTTTTGCTTGTGTTAATCAACGAAAAATTAGTGAATAGGCATATATATAATAAAACATATTGGATTCCATCTGATAATTATTTAGAGATTGTTTTTCAATGGAATTATATTTTTTTCATGAAAGAATTTTAAAATTCCCTGATTTAACTAATTCATCGGCTACTTGAAAGTATATTTTGACAGCACTGTTTTATATACTTGAGAGACTGTAATTGCCTAGATAGTGTGTTACTAAAAAAAGACGATAATCCGCAGGCAACTACGATATAAGCATCTTTCTCTAAGTATCTAGGCGATACCTACGGTGGGCTACGCCTACGCAGACTAAGTTGACAAGGACACAAAGGCATTAATAAAGATACCATCTTGTCAACCTCAAAAACATACAAACGAGGTATTTTGAATTCCGCTTTACTCGCAGGGCTTTTCGTAGGATCAAAGTACTAGCTGTTTTATGGGCGCGATCGCTCCATGTATTCATGTACCTTAAAAAACGGCTTACTCTCAAGCCTTCTACTACTTTTTCATCTTCTATTTCCAAAATATGCTGCAATAGTCTTAACTCCTTGCAAATTTCCTGTTTGAGCAAGTACTTGCACTCAATTGCTTGAGTCAGTACTACTCGTACTGCTTATATATACGTGTTTTCCCTATCTGTATCAGGCTAAATTGCTAAAAATATATTACAAGTCAAGTTATTTTGATTACTCTTCGCTTAACTAGAGCGGTTCTCAATTGCATAGAATACATACCTAACCCCGGATTTTGTAGCATTAGGGAGTAAGCCTGGATTTCTCACAAGTGAGAAATCCAAGGGGTGTGAGAGGTGTGGGAGGTGTGGGAGGATGAGGAAGAAGTCTTACCCCCCACACTCCCCACACTCCTCTTCTCCCTTTGCCTACACTATGTATGAAAAATCCGGGTAAGATGCAAAGCCTCTTCCGATTCCGCTACGGTGTACACATAAGTTTTGCCGCAGCTATATCATTTATTAAGAAATCTTACATTGCGTTTCTATCGCGTCTCGGATAGAAGGAGGTTGGAGGAGTAAGTAATTTAGAGATTCAACCCCTTTTTGGGTTAATGGGGAAAGGGAAAAGCAATAGGGTTCAGTTAAGAAATTTATCCGTTGAGGCTGGCGTTGCAGGGGGGGAAGATAAAAAGCTTATCTAAACCGTATTAGAACCTATCTGGTAGTCCTAAATTATTCGTGAAAAATTAAGATCCCCGAATTCTTTTAGAATTCGGGGATCTTGGGCGGATTAGCGTCAGGATTGATGGTGAAAGTGATAGAAGGTAAACTAGCACCCATTACACCCAAACTGATTAAACTCGCCATTTAATTCGTGTTACTGGAGGGTTTAGCCTGATTTCGCATCGTTTCTAGGCTGAAAGCAGCCGCGCCAAAGGTTACTAACAACACTCCCAGAATTTGCACAATATCTAAATTTTCTTGAATGATTAACCCAGCAAAAATCACGGTTAAAACTGGGATGCTACCACCGATAATTGCCGATCGCGAAGCACCTAGTTTACTGATACCAACATTGTTCAGCAAATAGCCGGCAAGAGTCAGTACACCCAAGATAAATGCGCTTAAAACCAGTTCTAGCATCTTAGAGGAGTCAAAAACTATCAAGTTCCAATTGCTTGGCAAAGGTAGCATTAAGCAGATAAAGCTCAACAGCAACATGGTAGCGAAGTTAATTAAAGTAAAAGTCACTGGATGTAGTTTGCTAGCACATACCCGTGTCAGAATTATGTAGGCAGCAAAAGCTATGCCCGAAAGAAGGGCAGTGCTGCTTCCTAGTGAAGGATTACCCATACTTGTGTTGGGAGAACCTCCTAAAACTAACAACTCACCGCAGCAAATGGCAGCGATCGCACCAAAGCGGAATGTGGTAGGCCGATCGCGGAACAGAAACCACGACAATAACCCACTAACCATCGGGTAGATAAAGAACAGTGCGATCGCCATTCCAGTTGTGACTTGAGCGATCGCAATGTAGATTAGCACCTGAGACAAGAACAAAAAGCACCCACTCACAACCGACAACAGCAAAATTCGCTTGGTAGCTGTATTAGCAGCTGTGGGATTTCCTCGCACTGAAGCGGCCAAGTTTTCTAAGTCTTGCCATAGTGTTGGATGCAATATGGGAGATAGCAATACCATCAGTGGTACTACTACCATAAACCGGAGCGTCAAGATTAACAGAGTATTGCCCAAAGTCGGCGGTAGCAGGCGTTCTACATCTACTACTCCAAAAATTTGGGAACCTTCATGGAAAATCACCTTGATGGCTATGTTGTAAAGCGACGATATAACTGCTGATGAGACAATCAACAAGAAACCGACTTGCAACTGCGAAAAGCCAGAGGAATTACGCGATCGCGATTCTGAGGGTTTTGCTGGCGGCTGTGGCTCTAGCGCAGTCGAAGGTGGTGATTTGGGTTTGCTCTGCGACACTCTGCGGATCACAGAATTTGGTTCAGTAGCGTTTCTTCTTCGTAAAGGTTGAGGTTGTATTGCTTCCGGCTTTGGCACAGATACAATAGGAGGCTCTGGTGTTGTTTCGCTTTCTGACAAATCCTTATTGAGGACAGAAATGGGTTCAGCAGCGTTTTCTTGCGATGGCGGAACTACAGAAGCAGTAGGTTCTGATGTCGTTTCTCTTTCCGACAAGTCTTTGATAGGGACAGAAATCGGGTTCGCAGCGCTTTCTCTAACAATGGGAGACTCTGATGTCGTTTCTCTTTCCGACAAGTCATTGCTAGGGACAGAAATCGGGTTCGCGGCGTTTTCTCTAACAATGGGAGACTCTGATGTCGTTTCTCTTTCCGACAAGTCATTGCTAGGGACAGAAATCGGGTTCGCGGTGTTTTCTTTAACAATGGGAGGCTCTGATGTTATTTCTCTTTCCAACAAGTCTTTGATGGAGACAGAAATTGTGTTTGCGGTGTTTTCTCTAACAACGGGAGGCTCTAATGTGGTTTCTCTTTCTTCTAAAAATTGAGCCGGGATCGCGGAAATTGGCTCAGAGGAATTTTTGACTACTTCGCTAAAGGTTGGCGGGGATGTCTCAGAAGGATTGCTTTTTTCTGGCTCAGTAAACTGTAAAACAGTAGGCGTACCTGCTGCTGGTTTGCGTGAAGCTTCTTCTATAGTTTTTTCTAGTTCTCCATGCAGGCGGTTAACAAACTCCGCCAAAATCGTTTCCCCTTGCTGTTGCTGGCTATACATCCGTGACAACTGTTGGGAAAGATTACTTTGATAGTTTTTTAGCTCCTGTTGCAGCGAGTTAAAAGTAACAGTAACGGTGTCATCCAGGCTGTCAAACATGTGTTCGACTTTTTCGTTGATTTCACCTACTACATTGCTGCTCACTTCAGCGGACTTCAGCGCAGCTTGTTCGTAAGACTTACCCTCTATGCTTTGGTTAGCTAAATTTGCCAGAGAGGATTGCAATTGTGAAGATATATGTTTTGCCAGGACTTCTGCGAGTTGACGAATTAAGACTTGCTGTTCGGTGATTTGGCGCACTTGTTGTAAATGCTCTTTTTCCTCTACCAAGCCTTGAATCTCATCGGATAACCGATTTTTTTCGGACTGAAGTCGCTTTACATCTTCCTGCAACGCTCTGAGGACATTCTGCTGAAGATTTTCTAAGTCTTCAACTACAGCCCAAAGAGCATTTTCTGCTGCTCTAGATAGCTCGCCTCTGACTCTTGGGTTTTCTGGTTGCTTCTCGAATCGCCCCATTAGCTTCTAACCTCTAACACCTTGACGATAAAGCTGCTTCCGGTACGCTTTATTGGCGCTCATCCTAATTTCCTGTATTTTGTCAGATAAATTAAAAATTTTAACAGCACTTCCGCATTTCAACGTAATTCTGTCATACTGAACACAACTTGGCAAAGCAGCAAATGTATCTTACTGCTTAATAATCGGTATTTTTTCAGCATTGATTAAGTATTTAGCCATTCGATTTTGGACTTTGGTTTTCCTCAGTCGAACGATTTTAGATTGTCCTATGGCTGTAACTAGCTTGAAATGACATCTTTTTTATTTTTGATCCGTTTCATGTACATCAATATAATATTTGCCAATGAGATTTTTACTTTTAAATAAATCTCACTCCAAATAAATATTTATTGTTTTGCTACCAATAGTAATTGTCAAAGATTTGTAGATGCGTGTGCTTAGGCAGAAAGTCATCTGCCTTACGAAACTAGTGGTCTATCGCATTAATTTTGCTAGGTTGCGAGATCCCCGACTTCTTTAAGAAGTCGGGGATCTGAACACCTTAACCTTTCAAAAATAATGACATGAACCACTAGTTGTAAATTTATATGGAATGTAACTTGTGTGACAGTTTATATCTCTAAATGGAGATTAAAGTATCTTTCTGTGGAAATTCGAAGTTACGCTATCCCCTGCACAACATTCTAATGAATGAGCAGCAATTCTGCAAAAACACGCTTTTTTGCTGTTGTTGCAGTCTATGTTCTGCTTTGAGTAGATTTAGTAGATGAAAAATTTAGGAAAATATTAATAATTCTTAGTGGAATAAAATTCGGGCGATGCTAAAAATGGCAGCGCTAAGTAAAGCACTCACAGGGATTGTAATTAGCCATGCAGCAGCAATACCTTTTAGTGTTTGGAACTTAATCGATTTAATATTTTGCACTAGTCCAATGCCAACTACACCGCCGACGAGAGCATGGGAAGTAGAGACTGGTAAACCTAGCCGGGAGGCGATGAGGATGGTGGTAGCAGTAGCAAGTTCGGCACAAAATCCACTACTAGGTTGCAAGGCAATAATGTTTTCGCCAATGGTGGCGATAACTTTTTTACCCCAGACAGCTAAACCACCAACAATACCAGCACCACCAAGGATTAAAATCCAAAGGGGGATGGTAAGACCATCTGTAGGTACGCTACCAGTGCGATTGATGTAGACGATCGCAGCTAAAGGAGCGATCGCATTTCCCACATCATTAGAACCATGAGCAAAGGCGACAAAGCAAGCACTTAGCAGTTGGAATCGGGCAAATAATCTTTCTACGGGATTAGGGAATATTTCTCCCTTCTCTCCCTTATCTGCCAATTGTCGCCAACTAATGATTGTCAGTCCAACTGCTGCGATCGCACCTGTTAAAAGTGGGATATCGTAAGCGGGGATCGTAAAACCAAGCTCAATTACAAAATTGGTTAGCGGTTCAGTTAGCGATGGTAATACAATCACGCCGAATACACCTAGCAGTGCAGTACTCAACCAGGGAATCCATTCTTGTAACTGGACTACTTGATTAGGTTGATCTAAAATCCAGTGCTTGATTTGACTATAAAATAAAGCAGCGATCGCACCACTAATTAACGGCGTTAAAACCCAGCCAATGCTAATTAAGCCAATTGATGCCCAATCAATTGCACCTACTCCCAAAGCTACCCAACTAAATCCTGCGATCGCACCAACAACCGCATGAGAAGATGAGACTGGTAAACCGCGTGATGTGGCAATTTGCAACCACACACCACAGGAAATTAGCACCGTTACCATTCCAGTTACGAATAGTTGGGGTGTAGTTGCGAATAAGGCAGGATTAGCAATTTTCGTTGCTAGAGTTTCCGTTACCTCATGTCCAAACAACACAGCACCCGTAAACTCTAATACTCCAGCAATGATTAGTGCTTGCTTGAGAGTGACAGCCTTGGAACCTACAGAGGTTCCCATCGCATTAGCGACATCGTTTGCTCCGAGATTCCAAGCAACGTAGAAAGCTAGTAGAGCGACGAAAAGTAGGGTAATAAGCATTTTGTTGCGGACAAGGGAAAGTGAGAGATAAGGATGAAACTTGAGCTTGTAAGGGTGAACTTTGAACCTTTTAGCTCCATCGTTGAACCTTTTAGCTCCATCGTTGAACCTTTTAGCTCCATCGTCGAACCTTTTAGCTCCATCGTTGAACCTTTTAGCTCCATCGTTGAACCTTTTAGCTCCACCGTTGAACCTTTTAGCTCCATCGTTGAACCTTTTAGCTCCATCGTTGAACCTTTTAGCTTCATCGTTGAACCTTTTAGCTTCATCGTTGAACCTTTTAGCTTCATCGTTGAACCTTTTAGCTTCGTAGCTGAATCTCAGACAGAGCTTTAAAATTCTAGTTTTAACACTCTCCCATCTCCCTAATCTTCCTTTTACGGATAAATTAAGATTTTATAAGTATCCGGTGTGGGTGCGATCGCTTGCTCAACAGCTGCTGATAAATCTTTTAATGGATAGCGATCGCTAATCAACGCTTTTACATCAATTCGCTGATTAAACACAATATCGGCTGATAAATTCTGAAGCCGATAAGAGGAACTGTAACTGCCTATCAAGTCAATTTCCCGACGGTAGAGGATATTTGGATTAATGGGAATTTCCACCTCATCAGGAAATTCGGCGAAAAACAAGATTTTACCGCCCTTGCGAGTACTATCAAGTGCTTGAAAGAAAGCTTTTTCACTGGGAACAGCCAGCAAGGTAACATCAACACCCATTCCACCAGTTAGGGCATAAATTTTTGCTGTTAAATCGGGATCGCGAGCATCAAAAGCCGCCTCTGCACCGACACTCAAGGCTTTATCAATTCTAGAGGGTAGTAAATCAGTAGCGATCGCTTTTGCTCCGAAATACTTCACCAACATAATAAACATTAACCCAATTGGCCCAGCACCAGTAACTAATACAGTTTGTCCTGGAGCAATTTGAGCTTTTCTCACCGCCTTCAAACAGCAGTTAGTTGGTTCTACAAAACTGGCTTCTTCAAAACTGATGTTATCTGGGATGGGAATCAACCCACCATTTTCCACAATATGTCCAGGAACCTTGACATAATCAGCAAAACCGCCACCACTGGCGTTAAAGCCGGCGGTAGTGGAGATGTTTTTGTAAACATCACACATAGAGAAATTATCATTTAGGCAGTAGGCGCAACGCATACAAGGGATGTGGTGCATCACTGCTACCCGTTGTCCAACTTGCCAACCTTTGACATTATTGCCTATAGCTGCGATCGTGCCGGCAGTTTCATGTCCAAAAATGCGCGGCGGTTCATATAGTGGATAACGAATTTTCTTAATATCTGACTGACACAACCCGACAACCCGCACCTGTACCAGTACTTCATCTGGTTCCACAGTTGGAACTGGGATATCTTCGTAAGACAGTTGATTAACGCCTCTAAATACCTGTGCTTTCACGTTGGTTTTTCCCCGCTCAACGATACTAGATGTAACATTAGTGGTCAACGTTAAGCTATTTATTATTGGTTAAATTTACTTTGTTTTAATCAAAGTCATGTTGCTTTTCTAACGAAACGCTGCGCCTAGCTAGCTTACCATTCACGGAGCGTACCCCTTTGGGACGCTCCGAGTTCAAAATTCAATTCTTAATCTTAGGCTTAAATGCAAGTACCTGAACCGATTTACAAAAGGGCTAATGATTTGGTTTAGTCTGTGTAATTGCCAGCAAAGCTTGAAGTAATTCTTCTGGATCGAGGGGCTTGATAACATGGCGTTGATAGCCACTAGTTATGGCTTGTTCGTAATCGTCAACCCTAGCATAAGCAGTCAAAGCGATCGCAGGAATCTCTCCCCCTTTTTCAGGGGGTAAAGTTCGGATCTGTTGAATTAGGGAATAACCATCAACTTCAGGCATCCCAATATCACTTACTAAGACATCGGGTCTAAAGGACTCTAGGTTTGCCAACACTTCTGCCGCAGAGGCAACAGTCAAGACTTCTGCTCCGTATTCAGTAAGCAATACTGTTAATAGCTCGCGGGCATCGGGGTCATCATCCACTGTCAAAACCCGAATCCCTGTGAGTTCGAGTCCTGGTTGTGACAACTCATCTATTTGTCTGATTTCTGGTTGAACATTCAGCAATGGCAACCGGACTATAAAGGTAGCTCCCAATCCAACACCAGGACTGTCAGCCGTAATCGTGCCGCCGTGGACTTCAACCAACTGCCGGACAATCGCCAACCCCAATCCTAATCCCCCATATTTACGAGTAATTGAGGTATTTTCCTGGCGGAATGATTCAAAAATGTGTGGCAGAAATTCAGGGTCAATACCAATGCCCGTGTCACTGACAACAATCTGTGCCTGTTCATCGACTCGCTGTAATTGAATTTCTACCCGTCCTCTGTTGGGGGTAAACTTGATCGCGTTGGAAAGCAAGTTCCAAACGATCTGTTGAAGGCGGTTGGAATCTCCATAAACTTGCCCAATATTTGGCAATACCGGATGCAACACAATTGATTTAGCAACTACTGTGGTTCTTACCGTGTCGATCGCGGATTCAATCACAAATGCCAGATTTACAGGATTAGCATTGATGCTGAGTTTACCCCTGATAATCTTGGCTACATCAAGCAAGTCATCAATCAGTTTAGTTTGCAGTTTGGCATTACGTTCGATGGTAGCCAAAGCTTCAGCCGTTTTGGTTTGATCCAATCTGCCGGTTTGTAGGAGTTTTGTCCAGCCCAGAATCGGGTTGAGAGGCGATCGCAATTCATGGGAAAGAACCGCCAAAAACTCATCTTTGATCCGATTGGCGCGTTCGGCTTCTGCTCTAGCTAATTGCTCTTTTTCTAACAGTTGCTCCCGTTCTTGCTCGACAAGTTTGCGCTCGGTGATATCAACAGCCGCTAGAATCGCATAGATAGGTCTTTCATTTGTACTTGTAGGGTCAAAAAAAGTCTGTTTGCGAACGCTCAACCAGCGCACATTGCCATCTGCCCAAACCACGCGATGGTCGCAGGCAAACCAACCCGAACCAGCAGGGTCTAGAATCTGCTCGATTAATTGAGCAAGTTTGGCTTGTTCTTCTGGATGGAATGTGGCGTGGATACGCTTACGGGAGACAACTAATTCATGAACAGGTAAACCGTATAAAGCGGCTGCTTCTGGCGAAAGCTCGACTGTATTTGAGGCATAATCAAATCTGGCAAGTGCAAAACCTGCTATTTGCATCCCTAATCGCAGCTGTTCTTCGCTCTGTCGCAGTTGGGCTTCTACCTGTTGGCGTTCCTTTAGTTCACGCTGTGCCTGTTGATATAGTTCTGCCTGTCGCAAGGCGATACTCACCTGAATTGCCAGTTCTTTGAGCAAGTCAATCTCTAAGGGTTTCCAAAATCGAGGGGAAGCACAGTGATGAGCAATCAGCAATCCCCAAAATTGGTTGTCTTGCACAATTGGCACCACTAGATTAGCTTGGACTTGAAACTGAGCCAACAATTCAACGTGGCATGGATCAATATTGCTATTGTGAATATCAAATATTGCGGTTACGTAACCCTGACGATAGCGTTCAATATAACTCTCAACAAAGGCGGAATCATAGCTGACAGTTTTCGGTAGATTCGATGCGATGTAGTTTTCAGCCAGACAAGGATCGTACATTGTGGAGGACAGGAGCGATCGCCACTCTGACCCAACCGATTCTGCTACGACTGTTCCATTCCCGTCAGGTTTTAACTGAAAAACCAGGACGCGATCTGTGTGGAGAAACTGCCGAACTTTAACTACGGTTGTCTGAAGAATTTCATCCAGATTCTGGGATTGGTGAATTTGTCGGGTAATCTGCGTGACTACGCGCTCTCGTTCAATCCTTTGCTGTAATTGGGTGCGTAACTGTACTGTTGCAATCGTCCCATTAACTGCTGTTTGCAATCTTTCTGGGGTTATTTGCTCTTTGAGGAGATAATCTTGTGCGCCCGCTTTCATCGCCTGAACCGCGATCTCCTCATTTCCATGACCCGTGATGACAATCACAGGTAGACATAGCTGTTGTGTTGAGGGTTGCAATTGTGCCAAAAATTCTAGTCCATCCAGATCGGGCAACCGATAATCAAGTAACACCACATCTGGCTGGTATTGCTGCCAAAGTTCTAGCCCAAGCTGTCCCAATGTTGCTTCTAAAATAGTGTAAGAATATTCACGCTCACGCAGCAAAAACTGCCGATAGAGTTCTCTATCTTCTGGGGAATCATCAACAATTAAAACAGTGCGCTGTTGCTGAGACATTGTGAATCAATTGAGCTAATACGCTAAAACCATCTTCCGCAGATTACCAAAGATATTAAGATTTGTAAAATCGACTGAAATGCTGATCATGTAAAGATTATTTGGATCTTAAAAATATCTCGTCATCAGTGTTGGCGAGGAAATATTCACATAGCGTTTAACAAATGTGGTGCTTCTCTGAACTCTATTCATCTTAGTTGATTAATGCGAAAAAATTTTATTTATTCACCTCCTATTTCCCTTAACCAAGCAGTATTGGAATAGCTTAGGAAATAATCAGGAAAATCCTTAATGTCTTTAAGGATTTTCCTGATTTTATTTTTTTAAATTTTCGGTTAATATTAGAGAATTTGCGTAATAATAACTACTCCTAAAACGAAAACAAGTATAAAAGTAATTGCAAAGGTGTAGGGGCAACGAATAGCAAGTTTAACAATCCACATTGTTTTTTCGTTGAAATTATTCTTTCTTCAGTCAGGGCGATTTACACTAAAGTAAATTTTAGTTTTAGTTAGGGATTTTCAAATAACAAAATATCTGATTTTAATTGTTTGTTGGGAATATTGACAGTTAATTGTCTACAAATTCAAACGCGACAATTTATTTCTTGAAATTCCCTTAATTCATTACCAAATTAATATTCGCTGAATGCTTTCATTAGCAATCAGCTAGATTTAAAAGCAAACATTGAACTTCAATTAATGCTATAAATCGATAGATTTGCAGTGTTATTGCGTGGATTTATCTCCGCATACACCTGTGTAAAATCCAAGATCCTATACTTTATCCAAATTAATATGTAATTTTTTATACGAAAATATAGACAAAAGCTGATTTTTAGAGGTGAATTATAAAATGAGAGCCATATAGGATAAAACAAACTTTGCAAGCTAACCCTTGTGGATGATTTTGACAAGGATTGCGATCGCTGCGATCGCAATATTTCAGACTCTTGATGTCTTAGTTGTTGGTGGGGGAACTGGAGGAACTGTGGCTGCTATCCAAGCGGTGCTACGATACCACTTTTTCTCAGAGAGAAGGGTGTGTTTCGGCTTTCGTAACGCTGTATTATTTTTGAATATTTTCTTAAGATTTTTTCCGAGACGCTACCAATGACTATTCGCCATGCGACTGAAACTGACTTACCTGCAATTGTGGCAATTTATAATGCTGCAATTCCTAGCCGCATGGCAACTGCTGATTTAGAACCAATATCTGTAGAAAGTCGCCTTCCTTGGTTTAAGACGCGATCGCCTTCACAACGCCCGCTTTGGGTAATCGAAGTGGAGGGAGTAATTGCTGGATGGCTTAGTTTCCAATCCTTTTATGGGCGGCCTGCCTATAATACAACTGCCGAAATAAGTATTTATATAGCCCCTCAATTTCATCGCTGTGGTTTGGGAAGACAACTATTAGAACAAGCAATTAGCGAAAGCCGCAGTTTGGGTTTAAATACCCTATTGGGCTTCATTTTTGCCCATAATCAGCCTAGTTTAAACCTTTTTAAAACATTTGGTTTTCAACCTTGGGGACATTTACCTAAAGTTGCCGAAATTGACAGCGTTGAACGAGATTTAGTAATCATGGGACTTAGAATTATTGATACTTCCACCGATTAAAACCGTAAACTGTCAATGATTGTGATTGAGTTTTCGTAAATAGACATTTATTTTATAATCAGGAGTTTTTCTTGTAATAAATGCAAATTTAGAGACACAAACTTTTGCATCTCTAAACATTTTTTAACAACGCTGTAACTGCGTTAACAACACAACAACTTCATCAATTACTTGTCGCACAGCCGTTGCAGGTTGATCCGATTGATTAACGATAATACTAAAAACTAACGGCTCATATTTAGGTGCATTTATATATCCAGAGAGAGAAACTACACCCGTTAATGTACCTGTTTTTGCTTGCACAATGCCTTCAGCAGATGTGTTTTGAAAGCGCCCTTTCAAGGTTCCGCTTTTACCCGCCACGGGTAAAGATGCGCGATACACATATCCTGCTGGTGTTCTTGCCATCCCTCGCAAAGTTTGTACAAAAGCTTCTGGTGTGGCTAAGTTCCGACGTGATAAACCCGAACCATCTACTAAAATATAATTTGCTGGATCAACTCCCAATTGAGTTAAACTCGCTTTGACAACTTCCAAACCAACATCAGCGCTAGTTTTAGTCTTCACTCTGGGTTTTTCCCCAGCTAATGCTCTCAATAGTGCCTCAGCATAAAGATTATTACTATTCTGAAGAGTTTCCATTAATAATTCAGATAAAGGTGGTGACTCTACAAAAGCTATTTCCTCTTGATGAACACCACCAGTTACCACTAATGTTTGCCCCAAAGGAATTTTTTCTGTTGCCAAAGCAGCACGGAAGCGTCGTAAGAAGTAATAATTAGGGTCAATTACAGGCAAATCTATTAAAGATGGTTCAGAATTCGTTGTTAGTTGTCCTTGAATTCGTAATGCTGTTCCTGATAATTCGCGGGTAATATTGACGTAAGTTGGTTGATTTTGGGCAACCGTTATTGACTGATTAATTGTCCGCCACTGTTTCGCCTCGCCAGGATCAATCCACACTACTTGTAAGGATTTACCTACAGCCTGCGGTACAAGTTTTAAGCTAAAAATATTTTGATTGAGAATAAAGCTGCTGACTGGTGCGCCATAGTCTGACTGCACATCTTCCCATTGCCAGGTGGGGTTAACAATGTCTCCTTGAATATAACTATCATCAGCTATCAACCTTTGAATTTGAGTAATACCTTTCTGTTTTAGCTGCTGTGCTAATGTTTGCAGTTGAGTATCACTTAAGCTGGGATCTCCCCTACCGACAACACGTAAAACACCATTGCCATTTTGATAAATAGAGGTACGAATCCGAAAATTAGCACCCAATTTCTGCAATGCAGCTGCTGTTGTCAGCAATTTGAGGTTAGACGCAGGAGTAAAATATTTTTGAGCATCCCGACTGTAAAGAGTTTGCCCACTTGAGAGGGGTTGCACTAAAATTCCCCAGCGCACCCGACTAAATAAGGGACGATTGATTACAGCATCTATAGCTGTTCCCAGTTGGGTAGAGCAAATTGATTTTGTACTTGTTGTTGGCGCGACTTGGGTTTGTGCTTTCGCAATAGGACTAAATCCTATCTGGCTAGTCAAGAATATTAACAAAACACCCAGTGGTTGATTGAAAGTCTTAAGTCTCACCAATTTTACTTATCCCAAAGATAGATATTTTTAGCTTGCCAACAACTTCTTTCCGGAGAGAGAAGAATTGGCTCAGTAAAGTTACTTAATTAGTATAGGGAAGATATTCATACGTTTAATATATGGGCGATGTCTACGACAGGCTGCGCCTACGCACAAACATAATTTATGGGACTACAAAATAGAAACGTAAGTCAACCTGCACATACTACAGAAATACGAAATCGAGGCAATGGTGTGAGTACATTTTTATCTGGTGTAGCTGTATTACTCTCTACTTTGGCTTTGGGATGTAGCGGCTATGTAGCTTATGAAGTTTTCACGTTGCGACAGACACTAAATGCTAGTAATACAGTCAGCAGCACCATTCCTACTCAAGTGCCAAGTCCTACAGCTACAAGTTCTCCACAAGCAACGATCTCACCATCCCCAGCTACAGCTACAACTTCAGCAATTCGCCCTGGTCAATTTGTGCAGCCTGCTTTTGGCAAAAAGGCAGAAGTTGAGTTACTTTCAGCAAAGCGAATTAAAGATCCAGAAACTGGAAACCGTGATGTGGTAAATCTGCAAATGCGGATTCGTCGCCTTGCCACAGATGGAGTTGTTGGTAGTGATATCATATCGGTGGCTAGTACAACAGCCCGCAATCCTGAGACTAGCGTAACCTACAAAGGAGTTGCTCTCAATCGCTCAACAGGAAGCGTTTCTTTGTTTCAAGTACGCCCACAAGCCTCCGCAGATGCTTATATCTGGCTAAGAGTTCCCGATGGTGTTAATAACTTGGATATTTTTGTGCCAGATACAGCTGCATTTAAAAATGTACTAATTTCTAATTAGTACTCTATCGGACAATATGGTTCAGAAGACGCGATAAATCGCGTCTCTACAATAAGGGTTTTGTTGCTCATTCTGAACTGTATTGCTCTATCGGATTAATTTTGATAATGTGCAAGATTCCCAACTTCTTTATGAAGTCAGGAATCTGAACAACTCAACTCAAACAAAATTATTTTTTACTCTAAATTAGCAACCCCAAATTAACGATGGTAGATGCTTGAGGCTGTAATTGAAAAAGGATTACTCCTCTTCCTCTTCTTCATCTTCGCCGAACACTGCGTCTATCAGTTCTTGTGCCCGCTCGTCTGAAATCTTTAAGGCTTCCTGAAGCTCAGAGATATAATCTTGTTCGCTTTCGGGTACTTCTTCATCAATCCCCACTACTAAGATAGCGGTGATGTATGCAGCTTCACGATAACTTCTATTGGGTAAAGATTCGATGGACTGGGCGATTAAATCTTCTGGTTCTTCTTCTTCTATCAAACTGACGACTTTTTCGGTTAATTCTTCAAAGTCTTCTTCAGAATAATCTTCAAATAAGTCAACCCGACCGAGAAATTCACTTAAAGCATATTCTTCTGTTGAAGAAATACCTTCACCATCAGCAGCAGCGGAAAATAGTCCAAGGATTGCGATCGCAACTTCTGGTTCTAGAGCAACTGAACTAATACTACGGCCTTTGGGCAACTTGCGTTTAGACATAATTATCCTCTAAAAGTTACGTGATATTTCAGGAAGTAAAATGCTTCCTAAAATTTAGGATTCCCAAAATAATGGAGAAAAATACATTGGTATAAATATTTCTTCATAAAAAATACGCAGAGAGACATCCCTCTGCGTATAAAAAAACTATTTAATTCTCAAAAAGTGTTACAATTTCGTCCCACACTCAGCGCAGAAGTTGTGGGTAGGAGCATTTTTGGCATTGCAGTTACTACAATAAACTGGCTCTGCTGCTGCTTTGGGCGGTTGCTTCTGCAAGCCGACCATTTGAGCGTTGCTCTTGCCTGGAGCTACCATTGGATAGCAGTTTTCATCTCTGGTGACGTGGACATTTAAGATTACTGGCCCTTTGTGTGCCAGCATTTCGGCGATCGCATCTTTTAATTGACTGCGATCGCTAATTACCATACCCTTAATGCCATAAGCTTTTGCTAACAACTCTACGTCTGGCATCCCTACTTCCATGTTTGAGCATGAGTAACGCTCACCATAGAAGGCTTGCTGCCACTGGCGCACCATTCCTTGCCAGCCGTTATTGATAATTATTGTCTTGACATTTATTCCATACTGTGCAAGTGTACCAAGTTCCTGCAAACACATTTGGAAACTGGCATCACCGCTAATACAGATGACTTCTTCATCAGGAAATGCCACTTTCGCGCCCATTGCCGCAGGTAAGCCAAAACCCATCGTTCCCAAACCAGCGCTAGAAATCCAGCGCCTTGGGCCGTTTTTGAGGAATTGTGCTGCCCACATTTGATGCTGTCCAACATCTGTGGTGTAGTAAGCATTGGGTGCTTGGCTATTGACTTCTACAATCACTTCTTGGGGTGAAATGCTGTCGGCGTGCTGCGGCACTATTAAAGGATACTCATCGCGCCAACGGTTAACTAAATTTAACCACTCTTGGTTTTGATTAGGTGTAGCCTTAACGCCTGTTTCTTTGCAGCGACGCAACAAGTCTACTAAGACGTTCCGCACATCGCCGACGATGGGCACTTCGGGAACGCGGTTTTTGCCGACTTCAGCAGGATCGATGTCGATGTGAATGACTTTAGCGCGGGAGGCGAATTCGTCTAATTTGCCTGTAACGCGATCGTCAAATCTAGCGCCAACGCAAATCAGCAAGTCGCAATCACTTACAGCAAAGTTAGCGTAAGCTGTGCCGTGCATCCCCAACATTCCCAAAGCGAGGGGATGATGTTCGTCAAAGGCACCGATCCCCATTAAGGTGGTGGTGACAGGGATGTTGAATAATTCAGCTAGTTCTTTGATTTCTTCATGGGCACCAGCTGCGATCGCACCACCACCGATATACAGTAGAGGACGGCGACTTTCAGTAATCAACTGAATCGCAGCGTTAATTTGCCGGGGATTTCCCTTCACGGTGGGACGATAACCGCGTAACTTTACTGAACCTGGTTTTACAGGTACATAGTCAAATTCTTCTAAAGCTACATCCTTGGGGACATCAATTAAAACTGGCCCCGGTCGTCCAGTGCTAGCGATGTGGAAAGCTTCGGCGACAATTCGCGCCATATCTTTGGGGTCACGCACTACATAAGAGTGCTTCACTATGGGTAGAGTAATGCCGTAAATATCGGTTTCCTGAAAGGCATCTGTACCAATGGACGGACGTGCTACCTGCCCCGTAACCACAATCATTGGGATTGAATCCATGTAGGCGGTGGCGATCCCTGTCACCAAGTTGGTTGCTCCTGGGCCAGAAGTGCCAAAACATACTCCTACTTTCCCAGTTGCACGGGCGTAACCGTCTGCGGCGTGGGCTGCGCCTTGTTCGTGTCTCACGAGAATGTGCTTAATAGCACCAGTTGCTTCCACCTTATACAGGTCGTCATAAATTGGTAGAATTGCCCCACCAGGATAACCAAAAATATAATCAACGCCGTGGCGATGAAGGCTGTCAAGTAGAGCAAAACCGCCAGATGCACGTTTGGGCACGACTGGGGGGCTAGAAGGACGAGACTGTTTGTGATTCTCAGTTTGTGGGAGACTAATTTGGGAGAGCGATTCTCCTGCGGAGACACTTCGTGAACGCACGGTCAAACCTCAGACTATAGCTAAAGTTAATGCTGGATTCTGTATTTAAGATTTCATTTTAGTTGAAAACTTCAATGAAAACCTGATTAATTTTTATATTCAATATAAAGATAGATTATTAGCCTACATTAATTAAATTACGTCTTGCAAGACATTGCGGGTATTTTTCCAAGCCCAAACACCGACAACAACAACAACAACACTCATTGCTACCAGCACAGTTCGCAAGCCCAAAGCATCAGTTAATGGCCCAGTAATTGCTAGGGGTAACGCCAGAGCGATGTTGACGGCATGATTTTGAAAGCCAAATACTTTACCGTGCATGGTAGATGGTGTTTGCTGTTGAATTAAAGTTTGCATGGGTACGCCAATTAGGGCAGCACCTATACCCAAAAATGCACAGAGTCCTAGCGCCAGTAATAAGTTGTGCGTAAAAGTGAACACCCCTAAAACTAGTGCCATCATCAAAAATCCAATTAAGGGTAGGGGCTTGTGATGCAATTTATCACCCCAGTGACCTAAAATCGCTGCACCAGATACCATACCTACCCCTGCTGCTGCTAAGAAAAAGCCAAACTGTTTTTCTTTTAAACCAAACTCTTCAGCTAATCGGATTGTCAGCACTGTTAACGCTGCAAACACACAATATAAAGTTGTCAGTTGCAGCATAGCGTTCAAGATCAAAGGGTTTTTCTTGAGATAGCGTAGGCTTTCAGTGAATTCAACCCAAGGGTTATTTGATGCCCGATGTTCCCTTGGTCGTTTGGGTTCTTTAAACTTAATCGGTTGCATGATTGCAGCTGACAATATGTATAATCCACCAACCACAAGCTCTTGACCGTATTCTTCTCCCATCCAGCTTTTCGCCAAACTCAAAATCGGCTCTCCGATAGCAAAGCCAACAATTAAAGCTCCCATCATTGTGCTGGTAAACAGCGCATTGGCTGCTAACAAATTCTCTCGCTTCACCAACAGGGGAATGGCTGCTTGCTCGGCTGGTGCAAAAAACTGCGTCACCGTAGAGATGGCAAAAGTTAGGATTAATAGAATCAGAAACTGTCTTGGTAACAAGGGAAGACACAGTGTTAATATTCCCCGCACAACATCTGAGCCAACCATAATTAGCTTTTTTGGCAAGCGGTCAACAAAGATACCACCAGCAGAGCCGAACAAAATTGCTGGTATTGTAAAGGACAGCATCAAAGTTGAGTACATCGAGTTTTGTGCCAAGCCAGGAAGCGGTGAATAGTTCTCCAGCAGAGCAATCATCAAAACGAAGAAAACCTTATCTGCTAACTGGGACACCAGTTGCCCAATCCACAGGAGCATAAAACCACGGTTTTTTAGCAGTGCGCCAAACCCGTTATTAACAGCAGCTGGTTCAGTTGGAAACATTTAGATACTTTCTTTCTTTGGGTAGATGGGACATGGGGGATGGGACATTGGGCATTGGGTATGAGCGAATGGCACTAAGATAAGCGCAAACCCGTGATTTAACTAGCTTTTGAGTGTGGGGAGTGTGGGGAGTGTGGGGAGTGTGGGGAGCCAGATTTCTTCCTCATCCTCCCACACCTCCCACACCTCCCCATCCTCCCACACCTCCCTCAGACAAAGGTTTCAGGTTTTCTTAGTGCCATTGGGGTATGGGCTATGGGGTATAGTTTTTCTTGACTATCCCCATACGCTATCACCTGTAACCTTTTCCCTTCCCCACTCCTAACTCCTAACTCCTAATTCTATTGTCCGGACTAATTTGCTTCATAGCGCTTTAACAGCATAAGCAAAAACTCAGCTGCTGTCAGATAACCTTTGGGTGGAGAAATTTCAATGGATGAATCTACCCACCAGCCTTGCACAGCTTGGGACGTAGATTCAGAGGGGTTTTTCGTTAGACATCGCCACATAAACAAATGATCAACTGCTGGTTGTGCATAAAAGTTATTTTGCCCACAACCTAGCAAACACGAACTCCAATGAGTGAAATAATCATGACTCATCCGATGAATCGGAAAATTACCCTGTAGTGGTACTCCCCATCCATCTATAGCAATAAACGCTTTGACATTACCACCCAAGAGTTGCCACAAATGTGCTGCCCCTATTGCCCCAACTACGCCAGCACTAAAGCTAATAAATATAATTGGTGATTTTAAAGAGTCGGTCAAGCGATCGCGCAAAAACTGCAAGATGTGCAATGCTGATAAAACCAAAACATCTTTACCTGGATAAAGCAGTATATTTGCGGAATGAGGAGCGATCGCGCCATTAGAAACTAAATCTAACAATCCGACTCTAAAGCTTTCAGTTAACTCTGGTTCATGAATTCCAGGGCAAATAATTATATTCATCTCTCTATTCTGATTGGGCATTGGAAGATAATTCTACGGTTGGGTTAGGGTTTTTTGATGAAAATTCTAAATCACAAAGAAGCAATAAATCGCCGTCTCTACAAGAATCAATCCTTCGTCTTGACGGCGATTTATCACGTCTCTTGGCTTAACTGAACCGTATTGGCATTGGTTCAATTTTCTATACCCACTTGCCCAATGCCCAATACCCAATGCCCCACGTAAATTTTGTATATCTTTTGATGTATTATGTTGATTTCCCCACCTATCCTATCCCCCTGGATGGGATAATAAGTTACAAGTAAGGAAGGGATATGTGTAAGCTATTCCCTTATTTTATATTTCTCTGCACTCTGGTTATATTGAGGAACTAATTGTGGTTGCCACGCCGGAAAAAGTACAACACACCCACGAGCATCTATCAGGTAAAGAACGTGTAGCCGTACTGCTGATGGGCTACGGCGAAGTCGAAAGCTACGAAGATTTCGCCAACTATAACGAACAGGCTTTAAATCTACTGACAGCAAAATTCGCACCAGTACCAACCTGGATTTATCCCCCTCTGGCAAAGCTTTTGGCGCTCTTTGACCGCCATGAGTGGGGACACACACACCACGATTTTATTTCCCCACACAACGCCATCTTTGAACAGCAACGGGCTGGGATTGAGAAGAATTTACAAGAAAAATGGGGTGATAAGGTTCAAGTTTTCAAGGCTTTTAACTTCTGTGCCCCTTTTCTACCCAATCAAGTCTTGGCAGAAATCAAAAACCAAGGCTTCGACAAGCTGCTAATCTACCCACTGCTAGTTGTTGACTCTATCTTTACCAGTGGGATTGCGATCGAGCAAGTTAACAATGCTCTTGTTGAGTTGGCTGATGGTGAGGAACACTGGGTTAAAGCACAGCGTTACATTCCTTCTTTCTTCAACGAACCAGCTTACATCGATTTGATGGCTCATCTGGTTGAAGAGAAAATTGCTGAATTAGCAGGAGCTTATCTCCCTTCTCAAATCGGCATTGTGCTAATGAACCACGGCTGTCCCCATAAAGCTAAAGGCTTTACTTCTGGGATTGCCGAAAGTGAAGCAATGTACGATTTAGTTCGGGATAAGTTGATTAACCGCTATCCGTTAATCTCGGTGGGTTGGCTCAATCATGACACGCCCTTAATTGATTGGACACAGCCAAACGCCGAACAAGCGGCAAATAACCTGATCCAATTGGGTGCAAAAGTGGTAATTTTTATGCCAATTGGCTTTGCCACAGAAAACCACGAAACTCTATTGGATGTACACCATATCATCCATGCTTTAGAGAAACAGCATCCTGGTACGAACTACGTGCAAATGGCTTGCGTTAATGACCATCCAGAATTCTTAGCAATGGTGGCCGAATGGGCTGATGATCATATTGCAGAGTTGTTGTCAGAGCAACCTTTGGCAGTTAATCCCCAACTCGCTGGAGATCACCATCACCACCACCATCATCATTAAGTTTTGAGTTTACGAGGGTGGGTTTAGCTTTGCCCACCCTACAACTAATTTACGCCTCGCAGCTTGCGAGTATTATCAACTAAACTTTGAGCAAATTCATCAAATCTTTGAGAAAGCTTCTCATCTACTAGCTTGCCTTCAGGACTGAATGCACCCCAAGCTTGTCCGATCGCAATTTGTTCTGGAATTACCCAACCATGAACCCATCTGACTATTAACCGTAGGTCATTTAATGCGTTACTATTTGACTGACCGCCCAATACGCTGATTAGTCCTGTCACTTTATCAGACAGTTGCTCAAAGCTCATCAAATCTAGAGCATTTTTCAGGACACCACTAACCCCACCATGATACTCAGGTGTGGCTAAAATTAATCCATCTGACTGACTGACAGTATCCTGTAACCGCTTCACATCTGGGTATTCTAGATACTCTTTTGCGCCAGTGCAAAATGGTAACTGCAACTGTCTTAAATCAAGAATTTCTACCTCTGCACCAAGGGCTTCTATCCTTTGCACTGCTACTTGTAAAGCAAGCTGCGTATAGGAGTTTGGTCTTAAACTACCAGCAATACCAACAATTCTCACCATAATTAACCTACAAACTATTAACTAGCTACTATCACCAGATTTCTTAAAAAGCGGAATCGTTATGACTATGTTTATCTTAGCGATTTGTGTCTGAATGTGTCAAATTAATCTCTGCTGGAAAATTTGAGGATGAAAAAGTTAGGAGTTAGGAGCCAGAATAATTATCCAAGTTGCTCAAATTTATGTAATAACCGGAGAAACATGGGAATGCTTTTGTGTGGAAGTTAGACTAGATAAGAAAAGTGTAATTTCCAGTTATTACAATTTTTAGTAGAAGAATAGGCATAAAACCATAGCTCAACTTGTGCCAGCAGACAAAGGGTAATTATTATGACAAATTTGGGAAAAAAAGCATTGGTAAAAAGGCAGTCATCAAAGCGTGTTGCTTGGGTTGATGTGTTGGCGAAACCTGCACTTCGGTTGCGCTCAGTGACCGCCGCAGGCATCGCAGCTAGCTTGATTATGTTACCAGGAATTTTCGGGAGTACCCCCGTCTTGGCACAAAAAGCAGAGAGTACTTCTAGTACCTCTAGTACCTCTCTAAACTATGGTGATTTGCTCAAGAAAGCGAAGGCGGGAGAAGTCCAAAAAGTAGAGCTTGACGAAACCGAACAGCTAGCCAGAGTTTATCTCAAAGGGCAAAAGGAAAATACGCCACCGCAACAGGTGAGACTTCTGGCACAAAACACAGAGTTAATTAACATACTCAAAGATAAGAATGTTGAGTTTGGCGAAGTTTCCTCTGCTAACAGTCGAGCCGCTGTTGGGCTGTTGATTAATCTTATGTGGATTTTGCCACTGGTAGCTTTAATGCTATTGTTCCTCCGACGCTCTACAAACGCTTCTAGCCAAGCGATGAATTTCGGCAAATCCAAAGCTCGTTTCCAAATGGAAGCCAAAACCGGAGTGAAATTTGAAGATGTCGCCGGGGTTGAAGAAGCCAAAGAAGACCTGGAAGAAGTTGTTACTTTCTTGAAACAGCCAGAAAGATTTACGGCTGTAGGCGCACGCATTCCCAAAGGAGTGCTGTTAATTGGCCCTCCTGGTACTGGTAAAACTTTACTAGCAAAAGCGATCGCAGGTGAAGCAGGTGTACCATTCTTCAGTATTTCCGGTTCAGAATTCGTGGAAATGTTCGTTGGTGTGGGTGCATCTCGCGTGCGTGACCTCTTCAAGAAAGCCAAAGAAAATGCCCCATGTCTAATATTTATCGATGAAATTGACGCAGTAGGTAGACAACGGGGTGCTGGTATCGGTGGCGGTAACGATGAGCGCGAACAAACCCTCAATCAACTGCTCACCGAAATGGATGGTTTTGAAGGTAACACAGGCATTATTATTATTGCTGCCACTAACCGCCCAGATGTCTTAGATACAGCGTTACTCAGACCGGGACGCTTTGACAGACAAGTGATGGTCGATCCACCCGATCTCAAAGGGCGACTGGAAATTTTGAAAGTCCACGCCCGGAATAAGAAAATCGATCCTAGCGTATCATTAGAAGCGATCGCTCGCCGCACTCCTGGTTTTACCGGCGCAGACTTAGCCAACCTACTCAACGAAGCTGCTATTCTCACTGCTAGGAGACGCAAAGAAGCTGTCACCATTTTAGAAATTGATGCTGCTGTGGATAGAGTTGTTGCAGGTATGGAAGGTACTGCATTAGTAGACAGCAAGAGCAAACGCTTGATTGCTTATCATGAAGTTGGACACGCTTTAGTAGGCACATTGCTCAAAGACCATGATCCTGTGCAGAAAGTTACATTAATTCCACGGGGACAAGCACTTGGATTAACTTGGTTTACTCCTAACGAAGAACAGGGGTTAGTTTCCCGTTCCCAACTCAAATCCCGGATTACTGCAACTTTGGGTGGTCGCGCCGCCGAGGAAATCGTTTTTGGTAAGCCAGAAGTTACCACAGGTGCAAGCAATGACTTGCAACAGGTGACAGGAATGGCGCGGCAGATGGTGACACGCTTCGGGATGTCAGAATTAGGCCCATTGTCTCTGGAAAATCAGAGTGGAGAGGTATTTTTAGGACGCGACTGGATGAATAAATCAGACTATTCTGAAGAAATTGCTGCCAAAATTGATTCACAGGTGCGTGAAATTGTCAACAACTCTTATATCAAGGCAAAAGAACTGTTGGAAGAAAATCGCATAGTTTTGGAGCGTTTAGTAGATTTGTTAATAGAAGAAGAAACAATTGAAGGCGATTCATTCCGCCAAATCGTTGTCGATAATGCCCAAGTAGCTGATGCACAATTAGCTGTACCTCATTAGATATTTGATGACAGATAATGTAGAGATGTAGCACTGCTATGTCTCTACAAGTGTTGTTGATAAAGCATAATAAATACGTCGTTTCAGGTTTTTATTAATCATTCTTTGATAGAAAATAGATCCACGGTGTAGGATCAATTCATGAATTGCCCCTACACCGTATAGTTTTGTGTAAGTCCTAAAATAAGTTGGGAATCTTCTTGTGCAAAAGTAGAAGGCTACCCAATACGGTATCGTGGGTTTTGAGACGCGATAAATCGCCGTCTCTACAAGTATTTTGGTCTTATATGAACTGTATTGCGCTTTAGCCAACCGTATTAGAAGGCTACCTCAGCATTTCCATAAACTGGTACATAAAGCCTTGCTACTGTCAAGCTTAGGGTATTGTATTATATAGACCCAATTAACGTACTACAAGTGGAAATGGAGATTATGAAACATAGATTTTGGGCAAGCTATTTGCTTGCAGCTTTAGCATTTCTTCCGTTAGAACCTGTGCTTACTACACAGGTTTTGGCAACAGAGTCAGTTTTGCAACTGGCACAAGCCAAATCTGCTTACACGCAATATATGCAGCTCGGCTATAACGAAACCAAACGGAGAAATTATCGAAAAGCTTTATTGAATTTTCAGCAAGCAGAACGGTTACGTCCAGGAGATAGGTATGCTACTGCTGCAATTAGAAATGTTACAAGTTACATCCAACGCGGTAGAAATCGTATTGCCTTTGTCCCAGGTAGACCTGGTAGGGTAAGGTCAGCAGGAACACGAGGAAGTTGCTTTCAAACTGGACAAAATATCATTCCCTTGACACCGACAGATAAGGAAGCTCAACGAACCACAGCAGAGCGTCCCACATTATTTTTCTATATTCCTCAAACCTCTACAACAGTTCAAGCCCTAGAATTTGTTTTGCGGGATGATGATAGCTCCGACCCATTATATAAAGGCACTTTCAAACCTGTTGGGCAGAATGGTATTGTTAGTGTAAATGTACCTGCTAATCAGCCATCTCTACAAATCGGTAAAGAGTATAGTTGGACTTTTTCAATGATTTGTGATACCAACAACCGCGATAAAGACTCTTATGTAGAAGGTACAATAGTGCGATCGCAAGATGAAAATCTATCTCTTCAATTAAACCAACCAAACACAGACTTGGATCGTGCAGTTCTATTTGCAACTGCGGGATTTTGGGAAGATTCTCTCAGAACTTTAGCTAATTTACGCCGCCAGCGTCCTAATGATCCCGAAGTTCAGAAATATTGGGAAGATTTGTTGAATTCAGTAGAGATTAAAGAAGTTGTAAACAAGCCTTTATTGCCCTGTTGTACTGTTCCAAAATAAATTAAAAATTACTTAAAAACCCGGTTTTTATAGAGAAGCCGGGTTTTTACCATTCATAGGTTTTGAGACGCGATAAATCGCCGTCTCTACAAGTGTTTTGGTCTTATCTGAGAAGTATTCACGTTGCGTATTACGCGATTCTGGGTTACAAAAACGACGATTATTTTTTAAGTGTGCTGCGATCGCGTACCCACCCGCCGGATGCGATGGTCTCCGACCGACCGGAGGTCATCGCAAACGAGACAGTTAATTTGAGATATTGAATAATTAGTTTGCAATACTTAATATTAGATTATCTAATAATTAGTTATTCATGATATTGTGTTGGTCAGTACATATTTTTTTGTAAGCATCGTGTAGACTCTATTTGCGGAGTAAGATTGCTACATAAATTTATGGTAATTCGAGCGCCAAGCAGCAGCAACCCTAATTTTGCTGTGGTATTAACCTGACTTACAGTTTGGTTATTTTCATTCCATATAGAGCAACTGAAGTCTACATTTTAGTTGCTTTGAAAGCATTACATTATTAAATTCAGTGTGGAGTTAGCAGTAAATGCTAGCCCAAAGCTTTGTATGGAAAGGATTTTATCAATCTGCCATCTAAGTATTTTTTTGGGTGGATGTCAGCAGTTGAAAGCAAACATATTGTTGTTTACTCATCAGACACTTACCACCTAGTTATAAGGATTTTACAAACAGTTAGGAATTAGCGATCGCACACTGACGTTAGATGAAAAGCCATTAGCTATACGCAAATCAGCAATCACACTATAGAAAACAAAAAAGCTTATGAATACAACACGCAAGTTTCGTTTAGGTGCATTCGTTCAAGCCACCGGTCATCATGTCTCATCTTGGCGACACCCCAATGCACAAGCAGATGCTGGATTGAATTTCGAGCATTACAAGGAAATTACCCAGACTGCTGAACGCGGCTTGTTTGATGCAGTTTTCTTGGCAGATAGCCCAGGAGTTTGGGGTGGCTCTCCAGAAAGTCAGTATCGCAACGGTAAAATCGCCCATTTTGAGCCGGTCACTCTTTTCTCGGCCTTGTCCTCTGTCACCAAAAACATCGGCTTCATTTCCACCGCCTCGACTACTTATGAAGAACCCTACACCTTGGCCCGGAAGTTTGCCTCGTTGGACTACTTGAGTAACGGTCGTGCAGGGTGGAATGTAGTCACTACAGGCAATGAGAACGCCGCTCGTAATTTCGGGCTTGAGCATCACCCGGAACATAGCCAGCGTTATGAACGCGCTGAAGAGTTTGTGGAAGTAGTTAAAGGACTGTGGGATAGCTGGGAAGATGATGCTTTTATCCGTGACAAAGAATCTGGTGTTTATTTCGATCCAGACAAACTGCATACACTCAACCATAAGGGCAAATATTTTTCTGTCCAAGGCCCTTTAAATGTCGGTCGTCCGCCTCAAGGCTACCCCGTGATTGTTCAGGCTGGAGCCTCAGAATCTGGACGAGACTTAGCTGCACGCACCGCCGAAGTGATTTTCACCGCCAATCAAACCCTAGCTGATGCCCAAGAATTTTATGCTGATGTGAAAGGGAGATTAGCACAATATGGGCGATCGCCAGACGATCTAAAAATTATGCCCGGTGCTTTCCCAATCATTGGCCGTACCGAATCAGAAGCTCAAGAGAAGTACGAATTCCTGCAATCTTTGATTCATCCTGATGTCGCCTGGGGAATTTTAAAGAACTATTACAAAGGCGTGGATCTGTCTAAATATTCTCTAGATGATGTGGCTCCTGAACTGCCCAGCGACACCAACACTAACAAGAGTCGTCTTAAACTAGTTAGAGATTTGGCGACTCGTGGTACTCTCACACTGCGTCAGTTATATCTTTCTCTTGCCACCGCACGAGGACATCGCACCATCCTTGGTACACCCGAAACCATTGCCGATCAGCTAGAAGAATGGTTCAACAACGGTGCAGCAGACGGCTTTAATATTATGCCGCCAATCCTTCCCACAGGATTAGATGAATTCGTTAACTTAGTCGTTCCCATCTTGCAAAAACGCGGATTGTTCCGTACCGAATATGAGGGTAGTACCTTGCGTGAAAACCTGGGATTGCGTCGTCCGGTCAATCGTTTTGCTGCAAAACAAGTAGACAAGAGCCTTGTGTTGGCGTAAATAAGTTTTTCGCAGATGTTTAAGCCATACCTTTTAAATCGCACCTTCTGTAGATCGCCTCCGAAATCGAACCGCAGAGGACGCAGAGGACACGGAGAAATAAGAGTTTCAGAGAGTTCTTGCATAAGTCCTAACACACTAACCAGTATCCAACGCTGCTAGTAGTTCGCCAAGTGAACTTGGCGGGGTAAAGGGTAAAGGGGAAGGGGGAAAGGTTTCAAATCCCTTACCCCTTACCCCTTCCCCTTTACCCAGCCATCACGCAGCATTTTTGGGTTGGCAGACTACTAGGAAAACCTTGTAATTTTTTAAAGGAAAAAACATGACTGAATATAGCCGATTAAAGACCTCACGCTCCGCCGCAATCAGAGCAACCCTTGATTATCCGGTAATTGACACCGACGTTCATACCAATGATTTCACACCGGCGTTTGAGGATTACATTGCTAAGTACGGCGGTGTGAAGCTTGTAGACGAGTTACGTAAGACAGAAGCTTCCCGTCTTAACTCCAAGAGCAACGGTAAAGACTGGTATCAACAAACCCCTGAAGAACGTCAATACAATCGGACAATCAGATCGCCTTGGTGGGCTAGAGTTACCAAAAATACGCTGGATCTCGCTACTTATACCCTCCCCGGATTGCTCTATGAACGTCAGGCAGAGCAAGGATCAGACTATTCGGTGCTGTTTCCGAATAATGTCCTAGCACCGGCTGGAGCCAGTGCAGAGAATCGTCAAGCACTGCAACGCGCGGTAAATCATTATCATGCTGATATTTACCGGAAATATAGCGATCGCCTGACACCGGTTGCTGGCATCCCCTTAACTACTCCCGAAGAAGGCATTGAGGAGCTAGAGTTTGCAGTAAAAACACTCGGTTTAAAAGTGATTAATATCACTGGCGGAGTGAAACGGCCGATTAAAGCGATCGCTGATAAATATCCAGCCGATAAATTCCCCGAAATCGCCAAATATGCGTCTTATATCGACTTTTACGGACTAGATAGTGAATACGACTACGATCCCTTCTGGGCAAAGGTCGTGGAACTAGGCGTACCCGTCACCACCCATTACGGTAGCCAAGGTTGGACTGGACGCTCTTCCATTAGTAACTACATGAACAACCATATCGGTCACTTCGCCGATGGTTCGGAAGCATTTGCAAAGGCGTTGTTCTTCGGTGGTGTTACCAAGCGTTTTCCCCAGTTGCGTGTAGCCATGCTCGAAGGTGGTGCAGATTGGGGTGCGCGGGTCTACATTCATTTGGTAGATCGTTTCTTGAAGCGCAATATCAAGGCACTGGAAAATTACAATCCAGCATTGACAAATCCTGATGAGCTATTTGAAATATTTGAGCGCTATGGTGCAGAAATTACTCAAGGGTATTCCCTCGATAAAGACGAATTGACCAAGACTGTACTGGGAGCTTCATTTAGCCGTCATAGCCGTGCGCCAATTGGTAGCGAATTGGATGATTTTGCAGCAGCAGGTATTGAAACAATTGAAGACATCCGCGATCGCTGGGTAAACAGTTTCTTCTTTGGTTCCGAGTCTGATGATCGCACCATCGCTACGGCATTTAACGACAAAGCCAATCCCTTGGGAGTCAAAATCAACGCCATCTATTCCTCCGATGTTGGTCACTGGGATGTACCAGACTTGACTTCCCCCTTGGCTGAAAGCTGGGATCTCGTACAAGAAGGCGTTATTTCCGAAGCCGACTTCAAATCCTATGTATTCGCTAATCCCTACAAGTTTTACACCCAAGCTAACCCCGAATTCTTCAAGGGTACAGCGATCGAATCTAAGGTAGGTAACACCGAATTTAAACAAGTGGACAAGAGCCTGGTGGTGGCATAAAAACCGAGATGAGGGCGTGGGGAGGAGATGAGGAGAAATAATCAATACCCCATGCCCGAATGGCACTAAGATAACGGCGAATCCATTATTTGTAAGGCTTTTGAGTGTGGGAGGTGTGGGAGGGGAGGGAGGATGGAGAAGAAATCTTACTCCCCACACTCCCCACACTCCCCACACCTCCCACACCCACTCCAGGCAAACCTTTCAGCTTTTCTTAGTGCCATTCCCCCATGCCCAATACCCAAATTAAATTAGGAGTCAGAACAATGCCTGTCGAACAACGCTCTCACGCCATTAACAATGGTTCCTTGCCTTATCTTTTCTCGCCTGTTTCTGAGAATGCCAAGCAACCTGCACCCTTAGTACTGTTTTTGCATGGAGGACGTGATCGCGGTAATGATCTGAATGTACTGCTGAAATGGGGACTACCTCGTTTTGTAGATTTATCCGACTCATTACCTTATGTCTTCGCCGCACCCCAGATTCCGGCTGAACAGACTTGGGCAGATCGAGCAGATGACGTGCTGGCTTTGCTTGATGAACTAATTTCTTCCCAGCCGGTCGATCCAGCGCGGGTGATATTAGCTGGGTTCAGCTTAGGCTCGGCCGGTATCTGGCATATCGCGGCTTTACATCCCGATCGCTTCGCAGGTCTAGTACCTGTATCTGGACGTGTACCCAATACATTAGCAGAAAGCGAACTAGCTGCACTTAAAGACATTCCTGTTCAGATATTTCAAGGTGGACAAGACAAAAATCTGCCAATTGAAGATACAGAACATTTTGTTGAGCGCTTACGCAAAGTAGGCGGAAAAGTCGATTTGACAGTGTTGCCGGAAGGCGATCATTTTATTGCAGATGAAGTATACAGCGATCCGAAGTTGCAACAGTGGCTAGTTTCCCTGAGCCGTCGCAACACTGCTGTAGTTGTCTAAGGCAAAAGCCCCAAAAGTCAGCGCTCAGAGACTGGGGACTGAGATACAAAAGAAGATTTTTCTCAATCCCCATGACCCAATACGATTTAGTTAAGCATTTTTTCTCTTCTCTCTGTGTTCTCTGCGCCTCTGCGATTCGTTAAAAATTTGACTTTAATAAAGAGCCTTAAGGGATTTCCAAGAAATAAATTATCCAAAAAAACGAACCGCAGAGGCGCAGATAAGTATGGGGATTATTAATTTTGAATTTTGAATTCGGAGCGAAGCGACGTGACTTTACCAACCACCAATCTTGGAAAAACTGGATTAACTGTTTCCCGCCTTTGTCTTGGCACCATGACCTTTGGATTGCAGACTGACGAAGAAACTTCTAGAGATATCCTTGACACGGCGGCCGATGGCGGAATCAACTTTTTGGATACAGCCGATGTTTATCCACTTGGCGGCGGGCTTGCCACTGCTGGACGTACCGAAGAAATCGTTGGGCGCTGGCTCAAAGGCAAACGCGAACATTTTATTTTAGCTACCAAGTGCGTCGGCCGGGTTGGCCCTGCACCTTGGGATCAGGGGGCTTCGCGCAAACATATTCTAGATGCGATCGATGCTTCCCTACGACGTTTGGGAACTGACTATATCGACCTGTACCAATTGCACTCCGACGATGCTTCCACCCCACTAGATGAAACTCTAGAAGCACTAGACGCGGTAGTGCGTGCTGGTAAGGTACGCTACATAGGGGTTTCCAACTTCTTAGCGTACCGACTCGCCCGCGCCTTGGGTCGCGCCGAAACACGCAATCTAACCCGATTTATCTCAATTCAGCCCCGCTACAACCTGTTGTTCCGTGAAATTGAGCGAGAACTATTGCCCCTAGCCAAAGAAGAAGGACTGGGTGTAATTTCCTACAATCCGTTGGCGGGTGGTCTGCTCACCGGCAAACACATTCTCGCTCAAGGCCCCACCTCCGGTACACGTTTTACACTAGGTGCTGCCGCAGAACGTTATCAGGATCGTTACTGGCACGATCGCGAGTTCGATACTGTCGAGGCTTTACGCACAGTCGCGGATCTCGCCGGATTCTCGCTCACCACTCTAGCAGTGGCTTGGGTTTTATCTAATCCCATTATCACTGCCCCCATCATCGGCGCTAGCCGCCCACAACAACTTGCTGACAACCTCAAGGCAGTGGAAGTCAAACTTGACGACAGTTTGAAACAAAAGTTAGATGACTTAACCGCCGAATACCGAAGGGGAGATTCTCTTCGTTAGAAATTAGGAGAGTAGGGACGCGACGAATGACAAATGACAAATGACAAATGACCAATTTTAAACAGTGCTGCCAGAAGTTCCTAATCCCACCGGACGGCTTAATATAGTCGTCCATTTTTATCTTGTAGAACAGCCAAAATGATGCTAGTGGATCGACCTTCATGACGAAAAAGACCAGACAATTCAAACCCTTTCAACGTGCAGCTGATGCACCAAACCTACCATCAACTCCATTCAGGTTCATTTTATATTTCGTTAACCAGTTTCGCTGGTGGTATGTATTAATGGTCAGCCTGGAGATGGTACACGCAACCTGTGGCATTATGTTGCCTTATGCCATTGGTGAGATCATCCGAGGTGTGACGAAATCAACGGGCGACAGCCAGCCCATTTTTGATGCCATGAGACAACCCTTGATGCTGTTCATCGGCTTGAGTGTGGGTGAAGTGGTATTCGGGCGTTCGGCTGGACTCTTGCAAACTATCCTCCATCCAATCCACCGACAACATATTGTGCGATCGCTATATGCCTACTTGCAACACCATTCACATCGCTACATGAGCAGCAGTTTTTCTGGGGCATTAGCACATCGAATTAGCGAAACTTCTCTGGGTGTTACTCAGACGATGCAAATGTTGATTACTGAATTTATGCCAGTAATTGTTGTGTACACCGTCGCCACGACGATACTGTATCGCGCTTATCCTCCTCTGGCTGCACTCGTGGGCGTGTGGGCAGTTCTCTTTATCAGTATTTCGTTCTGGCTGGCAACTCGCTGCCGAATTTACTCTCGGAAAGCCGCAGCCGCCAGAAGTGAGACAACTGGCATCATTGTAGATACAGTAACAAATCTCACCAGTAGCCGATTGTTTGCTCGTTTGGGTTTTGAACGACGCTATTTGAATGAGCAATTAAGCCGCGAACTCAAACAGGTGAGAAAGTCCAACTGGTATTCGGAGCGAATTCGCTGGTTTCAGTTCATCTCGGCAGCCATTCTAAAAATCAGCACCTTGTATTACTCGCTCTCTCTCTGGAGTCAAGGGAAGATCGCTACTGCTGATTTCGTTGTGGCAACTAGCCTGTCGCTGTTGATTATCAGTGAAGCGCGGAATTTGAGCCGCCGCTTTCTAGAATTTTTTGAACATATTGGCAATGTCGCCAATGGTGTCTTTACTATCGTTCAACCTCATGAGTTGGTCGATCGCGATCGCGCGATCGCACACCCAATTACCCAAGGTAAGATTGAGTTTCGCCGGGTGAATTTCAATTACTCGGATGAAAAGAAAGTTTTTAATAACCTTTCTGTTACTATCCAACCGGGACAGCGTGTCGGACTTGTGGGCTTCTCTGGTTCGGGAAAATCCAGCTTTGTCAATCTAATTCTGCGTTTATTCGACCCCCAATCTGGACAGATTATTATTGATGGGATCGATATTCGAGACATGACTCAGGATGCCCTACACGCTCAAATCAGTTTGATTCCTCAAGATCCATCTTTGTTCCATCGCACTTTGCTAGAAAATATCCGTTACGGACGCTTAGATGCAACCGATGAGGAAGTGTTCGAGGCGGCGCGAAAGGCTAATGCTCACGATTTCATCATCCAAAGTCAGGATGGTTACAATTCTCTGGTGGGCGAACGTGGTGTCAAGTTATCTGGAGGGCAGAGACAACGCATTGCGATCGCTCGCGTCATCCTCAAAGATGCGCCGATCCTGATTTTAGATGAAGCCACCTCTAGCCTCGATTCAATTACCGAAAAAGCGATCCAAGATACCCTCGACTTAGCAATGAATGGGAAAACGGTTATCGTGGTGGCTCATCGACTATCTACCATCGTCCATCTAGACCGGATTTTAGTGTTCGATAAAGGTCGCATTATTGAAGATGGTTCCCACGCTAAACTACTGGCACTTGGCGGTGCTTATCACAGGTTATGGAAAATGCAAGCAGGTGGATTTATCCCAGAAAATCCTGGCGAAGAACGCATACATGAGGTTCGCAGTGGCCCAGATAACGTTCAAAATGGAATGATCGCTTGACATTTACCGCTAATTGAGATTTAATTCCAGATTTAATTCAGGAATTGTGCGGGAAAGAGTCTATAAAACTTATGACTTCAGATATCAAACCCATTTTTGATACCCTGGCTGATGAGGAATCTGCCATCGGCTGGAATCGTTTGTTGGTCGAAATCCTGACCGCTTTCGACTGCTCTACAGGTACTATCCATATCCTAGATCGGGAAAGCCAGTTATTAGCACCTAAAGGCTTACCAAAGCATTCCAGAATTTCTGTTGCCTAAAATGACGGTAATTCCTATCGGCAAAGGGATGGCTGGTATCGCCGCCGAACATAAGCAACCCGTACAGATTTGCAACCTGCAAACTGACGAACAGGGGGTGGCCAAACCCTCGGCAAAAGAAACTAAGGTAAAAGG
Source organism: Nostoc sp. (assembly GCF_036917775.1). Taxonomy (GTDB): domain Bacteria; phylum Cyanobacteriota; class Cyanobacteriia; order Cyanobacteriales; family Nostocaceae; genus Nostoc. Next base: position 21,904 of record NZ_JBALEQ010000055.1, on the reverse strand, counting down.
CTCCATCACAGTGCCACTTATGCTGAATGGCCGATTGTATGGAACCTTGGGCATTGCCAAGTCAGTTTCTTATGAATTCACTCCCAAAGAGGAAGAGATATTAATGGAGATTGGAGAGGTCATTAGCCGGAAAATCGTCAGTTAACAGGATTAGCAACTTTCCTAAACTGATTTACCAGATGTTCTTGGTACTATTTCTGACTTATGGTTTCTGGTGTGATGGCTGCATATTGTTCGCTATTCAGCATCGCTTCCTTGATATTGATGGGTTTAGGAATCACTTTTTCTCTGGCAAACAAATCTGCAATTTTCTGTTGATTTTCCATGATTTCTGGCGTAATGGGTCTTAAGCCATAAGTTCGCCTTCCAATCATTGTTGCTAAAATATCTTCATCAATTTTGAGATGAGGAATAGTCAGCTTTACAACTTCTGCTCGATTCTTTTCACCCCATTGACCTGTGTTATCTATCTCTTCAAGAACTAATCGTACTAATTTTGGGTTTTCTGTGGCAAATTTTCGCGCAGCCATGTAATATCCGCCCTGAGTAGAAATGCCGCTAGCATCTCTTAATACACGAGCATTTGCCTTTTTTTGTGCTACAGCTAAATAAGGGTCCCAAGTTACCCAGGCATCTATTTTTCCTTGAATAAAAGCATCACGGGCTTCTGAAGGAGGGAGGCTAATGGCTTGAATATCACTATATTTCAAACCAGCCTCTTCTAAAGCTTTTATTAATAAGTAATGGGAAGCAGAACCCTTTTGAAAAACTACTTTCTTACCTTTGAGATCAGCTAAAGTGCGAATTGACGAATTATTTTGGACGATAATTCCACTTCCTTTACCTGTGCTGGGTTTATTACTAGCAACATATACTAAAGATGTACCAGCAGCTTGGGCAAATATCGGTGGTGTTTCGCCTACAGAACCAATATCAACCCTACCTACATTCATTGCTTCCATCAGTTGCGGCCCGGCGGCAAATTGTGCCCATTCAACGGAAATACCTAAAGGCTGTAAACGCTTTTCGATCAATCCTTTAAGTCTGACCAGATCCCCAGAGCTTTGATATCCCATACGGACAGTTTTAGTTTTAAAGCCAGTGGTTTCATTACCTGCATTTGGGGTTGTGACTGAACAACTAATTAAGGTGGTTGAGATGGTTAATAAGCCAGGGAATAGGAATAGTGAAAAACGCTGAAAAATATTAACTCGTGGCTGTTTGAAAGCGGTAATCATGGAGGTGAGACTTTGTTTTTATTTGGCTAATAGTTACCGATGTTCAGTAGGCTTACATCTGTAAGGGCATTCTGAAACAAGACTGAACACCTGTGACATCTGTTCGTCTCTACTGCGTATTGCTCTTAATGTAAGTTCAATGAAACTCTTCTAGACTTGAACTAAAATTCAAGTTTCTCTTTGCATCAGAGAGGGACGGTTTTGTGTCGTAAAATCTCTTAGAAGTTTTTTGATTTAGATTGTTAGGCGAACAACACATAAGCCGTCGAACATTACATTACCCTTAACCCAAAGATTTAAACTTTTTGAAGCTGAAGGTTCTTCTGGAAAAGTTCTTGAACGTTTTTCCAAGCATCGGCAGCAGCTTCAGCATTGTAGCTAGGGCGATGGTTGCAGAAAAAGCCATGTCCTGCGCCAGAATAGCGAAATATAGCATGGGGAATTTGATTTTTCTTCAATTCAGCCTCAATTTGTTCTGTTTGTTCTAAGGGGATTCCCTGATCGTCAAGGCCAAAGAAGGCGTAAATGGGGCCTTTGATATCAGGAGTGCGGCTGATAGTTGGTTCTCCACCGCCGGGGGTTGAGTTAGGAATACCACCACCATAGAAGGAAGCTGTAACTTTAATATCTGGTAAAGTGGCAGCTAGATAAACTACGTGACCACCAAAGCAGAAACCAATAGAGCCGATCGCATCTCCTTGCACATTTGGTAAGGTTTTTAAGTAGGCGATCGCAGCCTTAATATCACTCAATATTTCCTCTGCTGTTGTCTGTTCCTTATACCCTCTTCCTTGCTGGACATCTTCAGGGGTGTATCCACCCTCAAAACCGGGAGCGGTGCGTTGAAATAAAGTCGGTGCGATCGCAACATACCCTTCTTTGGCAAATTTCTCAGCAACTTCTCGAATGTGAATGTTAACCCCAAAAATTTCCTGAATCACGATAACGGCTGGGAAGGTTCCCTTTTGTACGGGTTCAGCTAAGTAAGCATCGATTTGCAAATCCCCGTTAGGAACTTTAACTTGAGTGGTGCGAATTTCTGTGTTTGTCATCTTAGGGATTAGCCTGTAATTACTTTGAGAACGAAATGTTTTGTGGTAAGTTTTGTACAAAATACTTAAACTTTACCGATTTACCGTATTTTAAGAGTAGTATTTCACAAACAATGCCCAAAGGCAAGTCCTTATTTAAGAAGGAAATAGTTATCGGCAATAGGGAATAACTTTTTTCTGTCCCCTAAATTCTGAGATATCCCAACAGGAGAATGAAAATGACGCTCAAAGCAGTTCATCATATTCAGGTAACTTATCCTCAAGAAGTAGAGGATGCAATGCTATCTTTCTACAGCAGAATTTTGAGATTGACTGAAATTCCCAGACCTGATGCAGTCAAAAACGATTCAGGAGCCTGGTACAAGGTGGGAAACATTGAATTGCACGTTAGTAGAGAGAAAAACGCCAATAACCAAGTATCTAGAAGACATTTTTGTTTCCAAGTCGATGACTTGAACACCTTTGAGAAACACCTCAAAGAGTATGGGGTAGAAATTATTCCCGATCAACGACCACTACCAGGATGCGTGCGGTTTTTCCTCCGCGATCCTGGTGGGAATCGCATAGAGATCGCAGAGTTTGTCAAAAGTATTTAGACATATCCAGAAATTGATTAAATATGCGGCGTTGCATAATTAAGGGATGAACGGCCTATATTGTACATCCAACCTGAACCGTAAGAACGGGCATCGCTGTGGTAAAGAGAACTACATCTGTACTGCTTGCGATCGCTTATACGCTTGGCAGGGATACTCGTATATAATAGGTTATCAAAATTACAAACGAAGAGATCAATCAAATGCGAGATGTCTAGAATAACACCTCGCATTCTGAAAATTTATTATGTTCCTTGTCTCTTAGTGATCGAACCCTAATTATGATTAAACAACCAAAAAATTGTTTGTGGTTAATGACAAGCCAGTAGATATTTGTGCAAATAGTACTTGAGTAAAAGCACCTGCATTACCATCTTGGTCAAAGAACAATCCACCTGTAGTCGAGTTATAAATAAATCGTTGAGTGCTGGTAGTTGAAGATTCTCCGATTATAAACTGATTAGCTGAAAGTGAACCGATTGATAATCCGCCACCAAAACCAGCAGAGGATACTTGAATCAGGTCATTAGTGGCGTTAAAGTCAAAAATAGTATCAACGCCTTCATCGTAACTATTGAAAATAAAGGTATCACTACCATCTCCTCCTACAAGAAAATCATTGCCATTTCCACCAATAAGGTTATCATTGCCATTTCCACCAATAAGGTTATCATTACCCTTGCCACTAATAAGGTTATCATTGCCATCACCCCCGTTGAGGATGTTATCAAAAACACCACTAACAATTAAGTAGTCGTCACCAGCACCACCATTGAGTGTGTTCCGAGCCAAGAGGTTATCATCATTGGAGGCAGATGCAAACAGAGAATCATTACCATCACCCCCAGAGAGCAGATTAGAGGCAAAATAAGAATCAATAGTAAAAGAGCTAATACTCAAGTAATCGTCACCAGCACCCCCATTGAGTGTATTAGAACCCTCACTACCAATAAGAGTGTCATTTCCCGCATTACCCCGTAGCAGGTCGTTACCAGTACCACCATTGAGGTAGTCATTGCCTATACCACCAATTAGAGTATCATTTCCCGCACCACCGTTGAGGGTGTTTTTACCTAATGCATCAAAGGCACTAAGAGAATCATTGCCATCGTCACCAGAGAGGAGATTATTGCCTGATGAATAATCAATATTCAATGTATCGTCACCAGCACCACCGTTGAGGGTGTTATTTCCTGATGTGACAATATTGCCCCCGTTATAGTCGTCGTAAACGAAGCCAGTGCCGGAGAGAGAATCATTGCCATCGCCACCAGAGAGGAGGTTATTACCTGATGAATAGTCAATAGTCAATGTATCATCACCAGCACCACCATTGAGGGTGTTATTCCCTAATGTGACAATAACATCTAATGTGAAAATAACATTTCCCAAAAATTCAGGTTGATTGAAGTAGTAGTTTAAGCCAGTGCCGGAGAGAGAATCATTACCATCGCCTCCATTTAGAAGGTTGTTACCTGTTGAGTAGTAAACACTTAAGGTATCGTTACCAGTACCACCGTTGAGGGTGTTATTCCCTAATGTGTTATTTGATCCAATGTAGAAGTCAAAGTAGCCAGAGGCTAAGAGATAATCATTGCCATCGCCACCCGAGAGAAGGTTATCGCCTTTTGAAGCTTCAGCATTCAAGGTATCGTCACCAGCGCCCCCATCAAGGGTGTTATTGCCTAAGGATCTTACGACCCCGTATCTAGTTATGTTGCTATTAGCGAAGAGATAATCATTACCATCTCCCGCAGAAAGTAGGTTATCACCTTCTGAAGCGCCAATACTCAAAGTATCGTTACCAAGACCACCATCGAGTAAGTTATTGCCTGTTGAATAGCCAGCGACTAAGAAATCATCACCAGCACCACCGTTGAGAGTGTTATTGCCTGAGGCACCAACAATACTGTAGTAAGCGAAGCCAGAGACGAAGAGAAAATCATTGCCATCGTCCCCAGAGAGTAGATTATTACCTGTTGAATAGTCAGCATTCAATGTATCGTTACCAGCACCACCGTTGAGAGTGTTATTGCCTAAGCCACCGACGGTGAAGTTGTACGTGTCGCCAGAGACGGAGAGAGAATCATTGCCATCGCCTCCAGAGAGTAGGTTATCACCTGATGAATAGTTGGCATTCAATGTATCGTTACCAGCGCCACCGTTGAGGGTGTTATTGCCTGAGGCACGAATGGTATTGTTGTAATCGAAGCTACGAAAGAGGGAGAGAAAATCATTGCCATCATCACCAGAGAGGAGATTATCGCCTGATGAATAGTCAGCCTTCAATGTATCGTCACCAGTACCACCGATGAGGGTGTTATTGCCAGCACCGCCCCGCAGTAAGTCATTGCCACCTAATCCGTCGATTTTGTCATCACCCCCCTGACCATTAATGACATCATCCGATTTGTCAAAACCGTTGACATTGTTGTTCAGGTCATTAAGGAAAGTGACTGTGTTCTTTCTGAAGATAGTGCTTTGGGTGGAGTTGGCATTGAAGACATCAAAGCTGTCTGTGATGTTAGTTTGCCCATCAAATAGGATATTGCCCAAGTCTACAGTGGCTCCTGTAGATTTGCTCAGGTTATCCAGGTTTTCTAAGGCAAAGTTTTGCAGGATAACTTTGTTATTATTAAAGTACCCTTCAAAGGTGATTTCCAGATTGCTACCATTCTGGGTGAGCAGCAGATTTTGAGCAGTTAAGCCATAACCTTGGAATTTGATGGTATCGACTTCGGCAATGACTGCTGCTGTGGGGTTTGTGCCTTTACCTACTCCACCAAAATCAGTGATAGTATCAGTACCATCACTCGAGTTGTAAATAAATGTATCCTTGCCGCCGCCACCAGTTAGGGTATCATCGCCCTGTTTGGCTGTGATGGTATCGTTGCCTGCAAGACCCTTAATTCTGTCAGCGTTGTCAGTACCTAGTAAGGTATCATTTCCGTTGGTTCCATTGATATTTGCCATTGTTTTTTCCTACGTAAATCGATTTTTGGAGTAAATTGAGTTCTTAAGTTGCTGTAAATGCTTTTTGATGGCACAAAAATTAGCCGAAAATTGAGGTTTTCAAGATAATTTCATGTCACCCTTGAGGGTTACGAATTTTTACTGAAAATCACCCTTTTGATTTCCTTACAAGTAGTACATATAAAATTTATCGGACTATCTAAGCCCAATGGCACTGGATAAATTTCTGAGCCTGTGAATTCAATAAAACCAGTCGTTTTAGGCTTTTCTGAATCATCCTTGATTAAGTGATAAACGCTGAAAAAGCGCCGAAAAACTCAACTTTGAGTGCCTTAAACTCACAGTTAATAATTTAATCGGTTTGTCAATGAGTAAGTTTTACTAGCTTGAAAACAGATAATATTTGAAAGGACATAAGAAAAGGAATTTTTATGCCTTAGTTGTGCGCGTAACTTGCTGCCATAGGCATCGCTCTTGGGTGTCTAGCTTGAAAAGAATGAACATCTAAATAACCCGATAATAACTAACTAGATACCGAACATTTACTTAAATGTCTATATAGATAAATTTATCTTTGCATAATCTTCACATTATTTGTTGATAAATGTATATGTTGAGTACTGTGCTTTGTGTATTCTTTATATTTTGATAGTCTAAGAATTTGCACAAAGCAGCACCAACATCCCGAAAAATGAATAAAAAATACTTATATTGAAGAGAACGATCGCTCTCTTCAAAACAAAACCAGTAACTGGTGAGGTATTGTATTCAAACAAGAATCCCTAGCTAGCAACTAAAAAATTATAAACGCAGAGATGATCCGACTTAGCCCAGAACACTTGCAAACTATCCGCGCCCATGCCGAAACCACCTATCCAGAGGAGTGTTGCGGTATAATTTTAGGCTATTTGGCTAGTGAGGGCAAAATTGTAGTTGAAGTCATACCAACAGAAAATGCCTGGAATACAGAAGCGGGTGCTGAGTTTTCAGGGGAACGCACAGCAGAGAGTAAAAGACGGCAATATGTGATCGCACCCGAAGTTATGCTAAAAATGCAAAAGGAAGCACGCGATCGCTCACTGAACATCGTCGGCATTTTTCATTCCCATCCAGATCATCCTGCTATCCCTTCAGAATGCGATCGCTTATACGCTTGGCAAGAATACTCGTATATAATAGTTACCGTCCAAAACGGTAAAGCTGGAGAACTTCAAAGCTGGAGCCTTGACGATCGTCATCAATTCCAAGCAGAGACAATTGAAAATATAAAATAACTGGCTTAGTTCAAAGACAGTCACTCGTAGCGGTTTTAGCCGCCAACACGGATAGAAAATTCATCTTCCCCACTCCCTATCTCCATAAGAGATACAGTTTTTCGATAGGATAATATTCCGCTCTCCCAGATCATAACTGCTATGCTCAATCCCAATCTGGACGAAATCCAGTTGACCAAAGACGATTACGAACGCTACTCCCGACACCTGATTTTACCGGAAGTAGGACTAGAAGGACAGAAACGCCTGAAAGCCGCCAGTGTACAGTGTATCGGTACAGGTGGACTAGGTTCACCACTCCTTTTATATCTGGCGGCGGCGGGTATTGGACGCATTGGAATTGTGGATTTCGATGTTGTTGATACTTCCAATCTGCAACGCCAAGTTATCCACGGGACATCTTGGGTGGGTAAACCCAAGATTGAATCGGCAAAAAACCGCATTCACGAGATTAATCCCTATTGTCAGGTTGATTTATACGAAACTCGCCTGACTTCCGAAAACGCCCTAGAAATTCTTGAACCTTACGATATCGTCGTAGATGGTACTGATAACTTCCCCACCAGATATCTAGTTAACGATGCCTGTGTATTGTTAAATAAGCCCAACGTCTACGGTTCTATTTTACGCTTTGAAGGGCAAGCTACTGTATTTAACTACCAAGGTGGGCCAAATTATCGTGACCTTTTCCCAGAACCACCACCACCAGGAATGGTTCCCTCTTGTGCCGAAGGTGGCGTACTGGGGATTCTGCCAGGAATTATTGGTTTAATCCAAGCAACGGAAACTGTCAAAATTATTTTGGGACAAGGTAATACCTTAAGTGGGCGATTGCTGCTATATAATGCCTTAGATATGAAATTTCGGGAGTTGAAACTGCGTCCTAACCCGATTCGCCCAGTGATTGAAAAGCTGGTAGACTACGAAGAATTTTGCGGAATTCCACAAGCTAAGGCAGAAGAGGCAAAACAGCAGATGGAAAGTCAAGAAATGACTGTTAAAGATTTGAAGGAATTGCTGGATAGCGGTGCGAAGGATTTTGTACTGCTGGATGTCCGCAACCCCCATGAGTACGATATTGCCAAGATTCCTGGTTCGGTTTTAGTGCCCTTACCAGACATTGAAAATGGCAATGGCGTTGCGAAAGTGAAGGAAATTTTGAATGGCCACCGCTTAATTGCTCATTGTAAACTGGGCGGGCGATCGGCAAAAGCCCTCGCCATCCTCAAGGAAGCCGGGATTGTCGGCACAAATGTCAAAGGCGGAATTACCGCTTGGAGTCGAGAAATCGATCCTTCTGTTCCAGAGTATTAACAAGAGAGGCAGGAGGCAGGAGGCAGGAGAAATACTGCTTCGCCTCCGCTCTTTTTTATGGAATTAAAAATTAAAAGTTAAAAATTAAGAAAAAGAATAATTTTTAATTAATTTTGATACAGAGCCAACAATAATATATGACGCAGTGTTAGCGAGTCGACGTACTCCTTCCCTACGGTACGCTACGCGAATGGAGAAGCAAGCTACGCGCAGCGTCTCATAGAGAGCGTCTTGGAATTTTTAATTAATAATTTTTAATTTTTAATTGGAGCGAAGCGACTTGACTACCTCAAAATCTCATTTCAATATTTTATGGGTGCAAGTTTGGGTATTGGCGGTGGTGCAGGGAGCAATTACCCTCACCTGGTTAATTTATAATATATATTTGCCGCAACTTTTAACTCAGTTTGGTTTTCCCGCCTCGCTTGCAGTTGCCTTAGTACTAATCGAAAATGCCTTGAGTGCGGTGCTAGAACCATTGATGGGGGGACTTTCAGACCAAGCTAGACGGTGGGTAGGGACTCGGTTTCCCTTCATCTCAGTAGGTATGATTCTGGCATCGGCTTTGTTTATTGCCATACCATGCGTTGTAAGTTTGATTCCACCTACTACTGTAATGCGATCGCTCTTACCTATAGCATTGGTAGCCTGGGCATTAGCAATGACAATATTTCGTTCTCCAGCAATGTGCCTGTTGGGAATGTATTCTACACCAGCCCAGTTACCATTAGCAGTAAGTGTTGTCACTTTAGCAGGCGGTTTGATTGGGGCTTTTAGACCGATAAGCCACAAATTTATTCTCAGCTTAGGGCCAGTTTATACCTTTGCGATCGGTTCTTTCGTCATGTTAGGTGCGGCGGCTGTGTTGCGATTAGTCAATCCTCCAGAAGCACCTGTGGATAGACACCAAATAGAAGTAGTAAAGTTGCCCTTACAAAAATTGGCTTTGATTTTAGTAACTGGTTTTGGTGTAGCGTGGGGTATCCGATTTCTCTTTGATGTTTTGGGAAAAGTTCTAAAGACCCAACTTAATACTGATAATATTGATGTGCTTATGGTGTGGATCGGATTAGCGATCGCAATTGCCAGCATACCAGCAGGAATCTTCGCCGTCAAAATTGGTAATCGTCAAGCAATGCTTTGTGGGATCTGTGCAATGATTCCCTCTTTATTGATAATGATATCTGTGGGCGCACAAATTCCGATAATTGCGGTAATCGTTGCGAGCTTTAGTTTAATTGTTAATGGGGCAATTCCTTTTGCTTTAGAACTAGTACCTCAGCGATGGGCGGGATTAGGAATTGGGATGTATTTTGGTGGGTTTGCTTTAGCCATGAGTTTGTTTGGTGTGATCTTTCCCAAGTTACAAGCAATAACACCTTTTGTTGGTGCAACTGGAGGTGCATTGGCATTTTTCGTAGCTGGTGTTTGTATCGCAATAAGTGGGATTTCTGAAACGCAGAGGAACGCAGAGGTATAGCAAGGGACTGGGGACTGGGGACTGGGTGAAAAGTCTTTTTGTTTCTAAGGTTAAGACAAGAGATGCTATGAATCGCCGTCTCTAAAATAATCAGTCCTTTGTAGAGACGGCGATTTATCGCGTCTTTGCGATCTAGAATTTTCATCAAAAAACCTTAATCGAACCGTATTGACAGCGTAAGGACGCAAAGTTATCCTCTGCGTCCCTCTGTGTACGAATTACGAATTACGAGTTACCCACAGGTTTAACTTGACTCAACAAATCGTGCAGTTTTTCGCCTTCAATGACTTCTGTTTCTAAGAGTTGAGTTGCGATCGCCTCTAGCAAGTCTCGATTCTGTCTGAGAATCTCTAGGGCTTGTTCGTGGGCTGTTTCCACAATTTCCTTGACTTCGCTATCAATAGCTTTGGATGTGTCTTCACTCACCGCCCGCCGAGGATTAGCCCCACCATTACCCAAAAACATCGATTGTTGTCCTTGTTGGTAAGCTAATGGCCCTAAGACTTTGCTCATACCATAAGATGTTACCATCCGTTCTGCCAAGTCAGTTGCTCGTTGCAAATCGTTGGAAGCACCTGTTGTAATACTGTTAAACACAATCTCTTCGGCGGAACGTCCACCTAATAGAGTTGCAATCTGACCCCGCAATTCCTCTTCATTCATCAAAAAGCGGTCTTCAGTTGGTAATTGCAGAGTGTAGCCCAAAGCAGCCATCCCACGGGGAATAATCGAAATCTTTTCTACCCGACCGTTTCCGGTGGTTAGCGCCCCGACCATTGCGTGACCGACTTCATGGTATGCAACAATCTTTTTCTCAGTCTCGTTCATCACGCGACTCTTCTTCTCTAAACCGGCGACTACCCGCTCAATTGCTTCGGCAAAGTCCTCTTGAGCAACACTTTCACGCAGATTACGGGCTGCTAATAATGCGGCTTCATTTACCAAGTTTGCCAAATCTGCACCAGCAAAACCAGGAGTACGAGTAGCGATCGCTTTTAAATTTACATCATCTCCTAATTTTACCTTTTGAGCGTGAATCTTGAGAATTGCTTCCCGACCAGATAAATCAGGACGGTCTACCAACACTTGACGGTCAAAGCGGCCTGGACGCAACAATGCAGAATCAAGGCTTTCGGGACGGTTGGTAGCTGCTAGGACAATCACCGTTGCATCCCCAGCCGCAAACCCGTCCATCTCTGTTAGTAACTGGTTGAGAGTCTGTTCTCGCTCATCGTTACCACCGTAGAAGCCGTTACTGCTACGAGACTTACCGATCGCATCTAATTCATCAATGAATATAATACAAGGAGCCTGTTTCTTCGCCTGCTCAAACAAGTCCCGCACTCTGGAAGAACCCACACCGACAAACAATTCTACAAACTCGGAACCAGAGATGCTGAAGAATGGAACACCTGCTTCCCCTGCTACGGCTTTCGCTAAAAGTGTCTTACCAGTACCTGGAGGGCCAACTAACAACACACCTTTAGGAATTCTCGCGCCAATTTGCGTAAACCGTGCTGGAGTCTTGAGGAAATCTACAATTTCCACTAACTCAGTTTTCGCTTCTTCTACGCCAGCCACATCTGCAAAGGTGATTTTAGCTGATTCGCCTTCAACGTAAACCTTAGCTTTGCTCTTACCAATAGAAAGCGCACCTTGAGGGCCACCGCCGCCGCCACGAGACAGAAAGAATTGCCAAATACCAATAAAAATCAGTGGTGGAATCACCCAACTTAAGAGGGTTGTAATCCAAGTATTCTTGGGTGGAGGTGTAGCAGCAAACTCAACTCCCTTTTCTTCTAGCAGTTTGGGTAACTCTAAATCAAAGATTGGTGTAGTTGCAAACACCGGGCCCGGCTCGGCATTTGCTGTTTTTAATTCGTAGAGAATCTGATTTTGACCAACAGAAACGCGATTAACTTCCCCTTCTTGTACTTGATGAATAAATAAACTATAGGGAACACCAGTAGGGCCAGCAGCAAATAAACCAGGCAAAAATAAATTTAACAGCAGGAATACACCTGATACTGCCAGTAATATATTCGCAATGATCCGAAACCGGGGTGACTTAGGTTGTTCTTTAATCGCCATAAATCTTGTTACCAATCCTTAAGAATGAAAACTGTTGAGAATGTAACTTTATAGTAGAGTCTCGTTTTAAGTCCATATAATTGAAGCAGTAGCTTATACTGTTTCTAACCAATCAAAAATTTGGGCCAACTGATCCAGTGTTACCAATCCATATTGCCAGAGGGTCATAGCCAGGAAGTTGGGGGTCTGCTCACAATGTCGCAAAGCCAAAGAAATTGCTCCACCAGAAATACCCAACTCTTCTTCTAAAAAATGCACCAATTGATCTGTAGCTTTCATCGCAATGTTAAACAATGTTAAATAAGTTTTATTTCTGAGAGAGTTTGACTTGTGTGATGCAATGTACAGGTTGCATCGTAAAGTTGTTCAATTTGTCTTAGATCCTTAAGAATACTACTTATTTTCATAATTTCTCCTGTTTAGCAATGTCGCAGCATTTTTTATTTATGTAACTAAACTTAACAATTAACTTAATCTTTGGGAACTAACAAGCAAATACGGTTTACCGTACTCAAAGGCTTAACACCAATGGAAATGAGAAAATTTAATGAACGGAACGCCGTTGAAGAAGATGCAGAGATTGTGAGAAGCGAAGAGAAATCCCCCATCTCGTCTTCCATATCCTGACTTTTCACGTTATATGGAAATAATCCACCAAAAACCTAACCCAATACGGTTCGGTTAAGACAAGAGACGCGATGAATCGCCGTCTCTACAATAATCAGTCCTTTGTCTTGACGGCGATTTATCGCGTCTTTGCGATCTATAACTTTTCATCAAAAAACCTTAACCGAACCGTATTGCCTGCGATCTCACTCAATGTGCAAATTAAATGCTTAACAGCTTATGTTCCTTTTTCAGCAACAAAACTAACTAATACCACAGGCTGCTAGTTTTACTGTTCATCAATAGCTAAAAACGTTCTCCCAAAGCCACCGCATCCAATGACAGCAAGTGCGCGATATCGCTGCTTAAGTAACAATTCCTGACCACAACTATTACAAAAACTAGAACTGTCAGTATTTTGCGGACGCAAGCAGTCAATATTGGTACAGTAGCTCATACTAGATAGTACTATTCGTTGCAATTGCTATATATCAAAGTATTCCCATGCGATCGCCATAATTAACCCGTAGTTTTGTAGGTTGGGTGCAGCGATCGCGTAACCCAACATAAATATATCTAGTATTCTTAGCTTAGTTGGCTTATGTCTGCGTTTAGAATTTTGTTAAGCGATCGCAATTTTTCCCAAAATTCTCCGTGGGTAAAAGCGTGAGAGTATAGTTACTTTTGCCACTTTACCAGGGATTACCAACCATTGTGAATCCAGACCAATAATAAGGATGGGTAAGTAATTGCTCCCCTTCATCAGCACTGTTATTAGGTAAAGACAAGTTCCCCAGTACTCCCAAACCTTCTAATTGACCATTTTTGACATAAATTTGACCTTTGGCCATAGCTACCTGAGCCTGTCTGAGGGCTTCTGCCTTAATTGGAGCTGTCCTCAAGTTTTGATAAAATTTTGTCATCAAGGCTGCTGTACCAGCATCATTAACCGACCAAAGACTAGCAACACTAGTTTTCACGCCTGCCAGTACTGCTAAACCTGCAAATCCAAGTTCTGACTCTTCATCTCCTAATGCTGTTCTACAAGCACTCAGCACCAGCATTTCAACTTCGGGTTCATTAAAGCGCAACTGTCGTAATTGGTTCAAGCGTAACTTGTCCTCCCACAGTTGAATATAGGAATTACTCAAAGCGCCGGTAGCAAAATCGGCATGGGTTGCCATGTGAATAATCCCAAAAGGTTGTTGGCGGCGGACAGTTTTGAGATTTTCTAAGGTAGCTTGCTTGTCTAACAATAATTTGCCCTGCCAAAGTTTAGACACCAGTGTTGATAACTCCAGGGGAACTGCTGGTAAAGGTTCTTGTCCTTGTGTACTCTGAGAAACCCCTAGCGCTAAAATTTGAGATTTTTTAATGTCTTTATAAAGGGTGTTAGTCAAGCTGATACTGGGCATCAAGCCAATGCTATATTTTTCTACTAGAAATCCCTTGCCATCATGAAGTGCTGCCATTGGGGTTGAACGTAACCCAATATCTGGTAGAAAAACCAAATTATTGATTTCTCTTGCTCGTAAATCTGCCTCTAGTGGTGCAATTATCCAGCGATAAAGTTGTTGAGATGGACGCAAATAACCGGTGCGGCGACGGTTTTGTGGACTAACTATTTGGTCACGAAATTCTTGAGCTACTTGGAGAACTTTGGCTCTGGTCGTTTCTGGGATGCGCTTGCGGATGGGGTCGCCTTTTCCAGTTACTACGACTATTTCCAGTTGGTCGCTATTCTGCTCTGCTAGAGTATTTAATTGTTTAGTAAATTTTTGAGATTTGCCCAAATTTCTCTCTGGTATTATCTCCACAGGAACAAAACTGATGTAAATAAATGCAGGTTTTACACCAGTTGCTTCTTCAATTTTGCGAGCAATTTCTTTGGCATCATCTAGTGTTTTAATTTTAGGAGTCGGGATGCCTAAATGGTCGGCAAAATCATCTGTGAATTGATCTTCAGGTGTGGGATCGGTATTAATAACAGGGTTATCAATCTTAGGATTATTGGGGCCAGGGACATTGGGTTTATCTGGAGTGCATTGGAATGAGCAAGGGGGAGGATTTGGGGTATCATTCCGGGGAGGAATCTGACTGACATTAATTCCTATCTGTACAGGTGCCGAAGACGAAACGCGGTCATTTGCATTAATTACAAAGGCATTTAGTGACCCATTTACATCAGTCGGAGGGGTATACACCAAAGTATCGCCGCTAGATAAGGTAGTTACACCAGGAATGACGGGAAGTCCATTGACAGTTAGATTTCCTGTATTTACTGCATTAACTTGGATCGAGGTGATGTCATTATTAGCATCGCTGACCAGTGCAGCCAAACTAGAGAATGTTAAGGTAACAGGTTGATTGGTCTGGGTGTTGGGTAGCGATGAGTTTGCCGTTAACACAGGCGGAGTGTTGACGGAAGTAATGGTGATGCCGGTTGGGGTGCCGATCGCATTTCCACCAGTTGGCAAAACAGGAAAGCTACCCGAAGCGATGGTTGTACCGCCACCCACATCAACTGTTCCGGCTGTACCATTAGTACTCGTCGCATCACCCACGATAAATGGCACATTACCTGGGCCACCATCATGTCGAATTGTGACAGTGCCTCCGGCGATGCTAGTGGTTACTCCTTCTCCAAAATCGAAAATTCCGCCGGTGGCGATGGTAGTACCTACCCCTATTCCTTGAACTAGTCCGTTTGTCAGCACTTGCACATTGCCACCTTGAACCGTGTTGGCATTACCAAAATCCGTTGTGGCCTGTGTGTTGATGTTGGTAAAGCGGATTGTGCTGCCAAAGGGATTAGTAGTTCTTAAAGTAACGTTGCCACCTGTAGCGCTTGCAGTACCATCCACTTCGGTGGCAGTTGCTGAGGCATTAATACCACCATTAACGGTGATATTCTCTGTGGCAGTTAAGGTAACTGCGCCGGCTGTACCAGTAAACTCGCCACCTCCAGTCTTGACTACAGACGAGTTAATCGCCCCAGTGGTAATACTACCTGCTGTAGTTGTTGCAACTATATTGCCACCGCTACCTAAGCGATCAGCATCATTAGAAAAGGAATTAATTGTATCTGTGAGGATATTGCCTGCCGCAGTCAAAGTCACTGTTCCCGGTATGCCGCCACCACCACCGCCACCACTATCGCTGGTGTTAATCTGATTGAGGGTAATTCCGCCATTGCTACTTACGACTTGAACATTACCTGCTGAATAGCCTTGTCCACTGGCAATAATGCTGCCTGCACTAATATTGCCACTTGTCGCAGTCAGGGTTACATTTCCACTTCTAGCAAAATTACGAGTTGTGTTTAGATTTCCCAGTGATAAGCTGGCTCCTGAAATGGTGATTTGTCTGCCGTTAGTGTTGATGGCGCTGCCTGTACCCATCGTAAAAGCTCCTACACCGCTATTGTCTGCATCTGCGGTAAATGTAATTGCTCCTCCAACTGTATTATTTACAAAGTTTAAAGATATGCCATTGTCAATTGCGATGTTGTTAGTTGCTTGTAGAGTGACAGCAGCATCCTGACTTTGTAGAGCATTTTGGGAAATCGTGAAGGTCGCTGGAGGAGTGCCTTGTAGGATTACAGGTAGAGAGATATCCTGCGGTTGGGGAGCGATCGCTATAATGTTGATATCGGTTGGGTCTAGTAATAAGTTACCAACAATACCATTCTTGGCACTCAGAATAGTATTACCACTGTAAATTAGGTTCTCCTTACCTGACACTTCCACAAAACCACCATTGCCGGAGTTCAGACCGCCACGAGCGGTAATATTGCCCAAAAATCCCGTTGTCTTATCACCCCAAACAATTACCCGTCCGCCGTTTCCATTTAAATTGCTATCAGCATTAATGACAGAGTTGGAATTAATATAAGTTTGATCTGCGTTGGGTAAAGTTCCCTTACCTTGGTAATCGCCGCCAATTAACACAGTACCGCCGCCATTGCTTCCAGAGGCGTTAATATTGGCATCAACCAGCGCAACTTTTTTACCCAAAGCAGTTACTGTACCGCCTATTTGACTTGATACATCCACTGTCCCAGAAACAATTGTTGTGCCTGGTGTTGTGGGAATTGTCACATTAGATTCTGTTAATTTTACAGTCCCATCAGGATTTGCAGTTAACCCAGTGTTACCAACTGTGAGCAATTCAGGTATTGAGGCGATGGGAATTGTCCAGTTATTGGGTTGGGTGCTACTAGAGGCGAGGGGTTGAATTTCTAGACTCAGCAGATTTCCTGGCTGACTGAGACGCACCCAATTTTGCCCAGGTACAGATGTGATCGAAATCTGCCCTCCCGGTGCCGAAAGTTGCCCGGTGTTGACTACAGTACCAGCCAATAAATTCAAATTTTGCCCAGCGCCTACTGCCAAATTTCCAGCATTGGCGATCGCTCCTGGCTGGTTCATACTAAAGGCAAATCCGTTGGGGTTGCCAACTAAAGCAGCGTAATCATTAACACCAATCGCATTGAACCAACTGCTGCCAAAACCAATGCCATTGGCTGTTGTCACCGTGAAAGCACCAGGTACATTTAAGCTGGCGTTTGATCCAAAAATAAATCCGGCTGGATTCATCAAGAAAAGGTTAGCATTGCCACCTGTTACCTGAATTAAGCCATTGATAACCGAGGCATTTCCGCCTGTAATTCGACCAAGGATATTTTGCAGCGCCGGACTAGCTTGAAAGTTGGCGATTTGTTCTGGTGAAATCCCAAATTGTTGAAAGCTGTGAAAGAGGTTAGCGCCATCTCCAGAAGTTGTACCACCAGTGATATTAAGTTGATTACCGTTGGGTGTAACAATTGTGTTTGTACCATCGGCAGCAGGGACAATTTGTGGTGTTTGGGCTAATGCCGTACTAGTGACTGTCACCAGAGGCAAAATAGCTAGGACTGAAGCGGCGATTTTGTTTAGTAGAGGTTTTTTACGCCGCAAGATGAAGCGACTTTCTGGCAATTCTACATCGATTTGTAACTTTTCTGCTAATCCACGCCGCCAAAGTGCTTGAGCGATCGCCTTTTGTGACCAGAGTATTTGTTCTGTTTTTCTTGTAACAGATATGCTTTGAGAATGATTTCGGTACAAGTAGAGGGGCTGTTTGACTCGGCTTACCTGGGTTACTTCTGAAAGTCGGAGACACAAGTCGTAATCATAAGCACTACCAGCAAAGGATGCGTTCACACCTCCCACCCGATCGTAAACTGAACGGCGCATCAGGCGGAAGTGGAAAGTCATGAAGTTCACCAACAGCCCTTCTGGGGAGTAAGGAATATCACAGCGATGACCGTAGCCAATGACTTGACTTTTTTCATCAATATTTAAGTAATCGGTATAAACAAATCCTGTTTCTGGGTGGCGATTAAGTACTGTAGCAGTTTGAGCGAGGGCGGTAGGGGCTAGGATATCATCACTGTCAACTATACCGATGTAACTGCCGCTAGTTTGGGCGATCGCTGCCTTACAAGCCGCAGCAACTCCTTGATGCTGTGCTTCTACTACCCGCACTCGCCTATCTTGTTGAGCATAAGCGTTTGCGATCGCCACTGATCCATCTGTAGAGCCATCATCCCAAATTAGTAGCTCAAAGTCTTGCCATGTTTGCGCTAATACGCTGGCGATCGCTACCCCAAGGTAAGACTCCCGGTTGTAATTGACGATGACTATGGAGATCAGTGGTGGCATCGAAGTATTCCCAAGTTTTCTACCTGTTATCACAATATAATGCTAAGGGCTATCACTTAGAAAAAATTGCTGTTAAGTATTGTTTTAGTTACAAATCTTCTGAAATCTGAATGTCAAAAATATGATATTGAAATATTCATACAGCCATAGCACACTCAAAAATCAAAATTAGCCCAGTCGTAAAATAAGGCACCCACTGAGGAGAAATGAGAAAAGAAACAGAAACTGGCATTAAGCCGAAAAGAACTACTCAGAAAAGCATTGTCTGTTTCTCTCATCAGTTAAACACTTGGCAAATTCTAGTAACTACTAGATTGAATAAGCACTGTTTTAGTCTTCAGTGTGGCTTACTAATTCTGCCTGCGGTCTGGATTGTAACTGCAAATGGACTGAGAGCTACGGCGAATATATTGACACCAGACTCAACTCAAAAGATTAGTCAGCCAGAGTTACAAATAGTACAGGCATCAGAAACTGCCCCAGAAAATAACCCCAATCAAACCGAACCAAATCCCCAACCAGAAACACCACAACGAATTCGGGTTCGTAAAATCCAGGTTGTAGATAGCACAGTTTTTAATGAAAATGACTTTAATCCAGTTGTCAAACCCTTTGAAGAACGGGACTTAACTTTAGAAGAAATCAGACAAGCCGCAGATGCTATTACCCAGCTTTACTTAAATAAAGGCTATATAAATTCCAGAGCAGTTCCAGACATTCAGCAACCTAGTACCGCCGATGGTGTTGTGGTAATTCGGGTAATTGAAGGGCGTTTGACAGAGATTGAGATCGAAGGAACGCGACGATTAAACCGATCTTATGTTCGTAGTCGCATCCAATTAGGTGCAGGTACTCCTCTGAATACTAGTAAGCTCGAAGATCAACTGAAGCTGTTGCGACTCGATCCCTTATTTACAAATGTGGAAGCACGTCTGCGTCCAACGGGTAAGGTTGGTCAAAGTGTTCTCATTGTCAGAGTTGAAGAGGCTAACCCTTTAACTGGTAGCTTGGGTGTAGATAATTATTCGCCTCCGAGTATTGGTGCGGAAAGATTGGGTATTGAACTGCGCGATCGCAATTTAACTGGGATGGGAGATGAGTTAGCAGGCTCCTATTACCACACCCTTTCTGGTGGTTCCGATGCTTTTGATTTTAGCTATCAAGTTCCTGTGAACGCCATGAATGGCAGGGTGCAGATTAGAGCCGCATTTAATCGCAACGAAATCACTGAGGCACCCTTTGATGTTTTTGGCATTAGGGCAAACCAGGATCTTTATGAAATCAATTATCGTCAACCATTGATGCGATCGCCAAGAGAAGAATTTGCCCTATCTTTGGGATTTACCTATCAAGATGGTCAAACCTTCCTTGATAACTTTGCTCAAGGCTTTGGCATTGGGCCTGATGCCAATGGCGTTAGCCGCACCAGTGTAATTAAATTTGGTCAAGATTATATTAAGCGCGAACCTCAAGGAGCTTGGTTTTTGCGATCGCAATTTAATTTTGGCATTGACATATTAGATGCAACTACCAACAATGACCCCATACCCGATGGTCGCTTTTTCAGTTGGTTGGGTCAAATACAGCGCGTGCAGCAACTCAGCGCCGATCATCTGTTACTTATCCAAGCAGACCTACAGCTAACACCAGATAGCCTTTTACCTTCCCAGCAATTTGTGATTGGTGGTGGACAGTCTGTAAGGGGATATCGCCAAAATATTCGCTCAGGGGATAATGGATTTCGTGTAGCGATCGAAGATCGGTTCACAGTGCAGCGCGATGAATCTGGATTATCCGCGATTCAACTTGCGCCATTTCTGGATATGGGAGCCGTCTGGAATCAGTCAAATAATCCCAATCAGCTACCCGATCAAACTTTTTTGGTAGGTGCAGGCTTAGGATTATTATGGAATCAGGCAATGGGAATTGATAATCTGTTTTTGCGGCTTGATTATGGATTTCCATTTATCGATCTGAGCGATCGCGGCAATAACGCTCAGGATGATGGCTTTTACTTTAGCCTTCGCTATCAACCTTAGTACAGCAATATGGGTAGGCTTTCTTTCTGTAGCTATGTTGAGTGCTGAGTGCTGAGTGCTGAGTGCTGAGTTAGGAGTCAGAAGTCAAAAGTTAGTATGTTTTCCCCTGCCCCCTGCTCCCCACCCCTGCCTCTTTTTCAATATTTCCTGACCTATGTCAGCATTTTTTGTTTTAAAAACCACTAAAAAAACGCATTTTCAGGTGATTGGCGATTTTTGGTCAATTTATTTTTGATTATTTACTGAGCTAATCTGCCTTTGGGGTGTACTCTCAATATACGGTAACTATCACACTCGACCTTTGAGATAAATTACACCCAGAGGTGAATACCATGAAAAATTATGCTGATAAGCAAGAATTTGTATTAAGTCAAATCACAAGTAAATATTTTCAGCGCCGAGATTTCAGTGGATGTGACTTGAGTGGAATTGACCTAAAAGGAATTAATTTAACTGGTGTTAACTTTATAGGAGCAGATTTGAGTGGAGCAAATTTATGTGGCTGTGTTCTCACTCGTGCTAATTTAAGTGGTGCAAATTTGATGCAAGCTAGCTTACGCGACGCTAATTTGTATGAAGCATCTTTGTGTGAAGCTAATTTGATTAATGCTGATTTAACACGAGCAAATTTGTGCGGAACTTTCTTATGGCGAGCGAAATTTACAGGTAGTAATCTTTGGGGTGCTTCTTTATGCGATGTAGATTTGAGAGAAGCAGACTTAAGTGAAACCAAATTAATTGAAGCATCACTGATTGAAGCTAACTTAGTTAGAGCAAATCTCACAGGAGCAAAGTTATGTGGAGCAAAATTACTAGAAGCTAATTTAGCTGAGGCTAACTTAACTGGTGCAGACCTGACATGGGCAAATTTAACCAAGGCGAACTTGAGTCAAGCAAACCTTTGGGAGACAAACCTTATTTATGCGAGGTTCCGGGATACTATCATGCCTGATGGCACTATTAAGCAACCTCAGATAGTTATTTATTAGTTAGGAGTAGCCCTGTCAAAGTGAGATAATCTTGTGATTTCGTTTCCATGCTCTGTATGGGGCTTTCCTTTTAGCAATCAGCAAATATTTATTAAACAAGAAAAATTTTGTATTTATTAGTTCTATTAAAAGTTGCTGTTTAAGTTTTTTTATTACATACTCATCCACAACAGGTTGTTGGGTATAACTTTTAGCTGATTTTTCAATTAGTGAGTGCCAAATCAATCTCTCTATGGCATTCAAAAGTTGGAATTTAGGAACAGTCGGATAAATACTTTTTAGTTAGTAATTCAGGATATTTCAGCCCTTCTCCGCGTTGGAGAGGGGTTGGGAGAGGTTCATCAAACTCACGTTAATTCAGTTAAACTTGGTCAAAACTTGGGGTGCGGTACTTTATTTGCGTAATGTACCCTATTTTCGTTGTATGTTCCTTAGATACATCGAACTGCTCTTGTAACTGGAGTTTAGACTAAGCCATGCAAAATGACCCAGCAGGGCTGAGTTAATCAGAGACTTAGCAAAAGTATGAATAATCTTAGGTATTAAA
>NZ_JBALEQ010000054.1:0-35803 GCF_036917775.1 Nostoc sp. | reverse complement strand
TATCAGTTGCACTCGACTTAATAAATCCTCAACATTTAAGAAACTGGTTTGCTAATTGCTGCTACTGTACCTCATAACAGCCGGAAGTGCTGTAAGACATTATAAATATGATTAAATATCAATCTATGAGTATTGATCCTATCGCGTTTAAAGGTGTTTTGTTGGGGATGGGAGCGACAAGAGCGATCGCCATTGCTTGATTGAGAATATTTCCTGCAATTTCTTAAACGGCTCTTCAGTTCCTTTTATGGAGTCGAATAATAAATAAAATCTAATCAAAGCCTATGTTCCTTGCTATGACTGGATTTTAAATTTTTGAGCCTTTCTATAAAACGGCTATTTTAATGCTGTAACATAAAACCAACGCAAGAGCCTCTTAAACTAAGGTGACTGATTTAACACCCACTTTAACCACTGCCTAAAGGAATTTATAGTATTCAAACGATGGACTCCAGTAGCACGGGTGGCGGCGAGTCCATCAACGGCTACTAATGCAGCATATTGCAAGCCCAAAAAACTATCAACTGCTGCATAAGGGCCACCTAAAGTAATAGCCCCAGCAGCATACATTTGACCTTTGCCACTACGCATTTCTACTAATTCAAAATTGTTCGCTACAGTCAATCGTCCCAGATGATTCACTGGGAGATTGTAATGTTTTACTAAATCTGCTATCAGAGGATTGGCATCTACTTTCGCATCCAGTCCAGTAGCATCAACAATAAAGTCAGCTAGCAACTTCATTTCCCCAAAGCTTTGCTCTCGGATATGGGTAATAGTTCGGTTTTGGGCATCTCGTTCTACATCTAGCACCTCACCGAAGGTAATTTGATACCAGCCTTCGCTGATACCTTGGGCAGTAATTTGTTGCCAATCCTGGCGGTCGGCGGTGGTTGTTCCACCCCAGTCTGCTAGTAAACGCTTGCGTTCATCGGGGGTAGCTTTTTCTAACATTGCCCGGAGTTCGCCGCCCCAACAGGCTTTTGGCCAGTTAAAGGGTTGAAATTCGTAATGATTTTTGACTAGGCGTTGGGTATTTTGAAATTTGTTGCCTTGAGGTTTAGGCGATCGCATTAAATGCAAAACTGCAATATTCCGATTTCGCTTTCTGGCTTCATAAATGCGCTGCACAATCCGCGAAGCCACAATTCCCCGCCCCCGAATCAATACCGTACCACCTTGTCTTTCTAGTTGTTCATAAACATGATCGTGGGCTTCATAAGCATTGACGACTGATTTAAAATCTTGATATTTTTCTCTATAAGCTTGCAAATCGGGAAGAAACTGAATTGCTGGATATCCAGTAGCTAAATGTAAATAACGAGTAACTAAAAAAGCATAATTTCCTGGGGCGCGAGAATAGGCTACGCAATATCTGCCATCATCAGTTTTGCGAATTGCCCTAACTCGTCCATAACGATAAATTTGATTCCAGCCAATGCGCTTCGCCTCCCTATCTATGGAATCAAAGACATTACCCGCACGAGGTGTATAAGTTTCAGCAAATGTTGGTTCAGCAAACACTTGCCATAAATACTTCAATGCTGAGTTTATCTGTCCTTTGCTGCAATCACGCCAAGCCTCACGCAAGGCATAACTAGGCCAGCCCCAAATATTATCAGGGCAAGAGTCAGAATTAGAACGCAGTCTTTCATATAAGGGAATTTGCGAATTCAAACAAAGGCGCTTGTAACGAGCATAAGGCTCTGCTTCCAATCCCAAAGCTACAATCTTGTCAGGACGCACACCACTAATTCGCAGTAAATCAGCCCAAATAAAGCTACCCAGTCCCGCCCCGATCGCTAGATAATCAGATTCATCTACTGATAGACCTGTAGCATAAAGCGCTTGCACGGCGACATTTTCCGATTGAAACGCTGGTGGCGGGAAATTACTTGCCAAGGGCGTTAGCGGCTGGGCTACAGGCAATGTGGGGTCTGGAAGATTGGTTTTTGCGTTGAAGTGAATCGTTGAAGGGGGGCTAGTATCTGGTTCAGAGATGCTAGCACCAAATTTCACTGTGATTACATAAGGGCCAATTTGCAATGTATCGCCATTAGCCAAAACACTGCGCGTTTGTGGTTTCCCGTTGACATATACACCGTTAACGCTGCCTTGGTCAATCACCACTAGCTGGTTTTGTTCCCAGTCAATTAGGGCATGGTAGCGAGAAACTTCGTTACTGTTAAGCAGCATCCGAGAAACACGCATCCCCCTAAGTTCGGCAGGTAAGCGCGGGAATTCTCGACCAAAAGCGATCGGTATATTCAACCTTGGTTCTCGCCGTTCTCCTGTCGCTGGTTCTTCCCAACTTAATTGAATTTGTAAGTCATTTGTCATTTGTCATTTGTCATTTGTCATTGGTCATTTGTCATTTGTCATTAGACTTGTTCAAGAATTCCCCCTTGTCTCCCTTGTCCTCCTTGTCCCTAACTACCCGGTGCTACTAACACACTCACAGCCGCAGCCAAAGATGTCCCACACCAATGACAGCCAATTTGTAGATTCTCTCCTGGGGAAACTTTATGACATTTGGGGCATTCTAAACCATAAATTCCTCGCGCTGGCGCGGGAGGTGTTGGTGAATGGTGATGATGTCCAGGATGCGGTGGCATTAAAATTGTTGCTGGAATGCTGCCTGTGGAAACTTGAGTAACGTTGAGTTTTACTTGTCCCAAAGAGATGCTAGTGCCCTCTGTTAAAGGCATTTCACCTTGGGATAATTGCCGTCCATCAATCAGGGGGGGGTTTTGCGATCGCAAATTCCTGATATAAAAGCGCTGTTGCTGTTGATGAAAAAAGATTTCAACGTGCAGACCAGATACAGTAGGATGACTCAAAACAATATCGCACCGGAGTCGATCGCGACCAATGCGGACAGTACCAGGATTTTGACTTGGCTGTTGTTCGTAAATGTTCTGAGTTTTATCTTGACCTGCATCGTGCCACTGTAAAGTTAGTGCGTTCATTGTTCTAACTTCGTAATTCGTATTTAGCTACTTCAACTTCTTTCTGTGCGATTCCTAACATGATTGAGTCGGTGGAAGCAAGTATTTAGAAAAAACTTCAACAAGCTTTATCTTGCCGATGCTAATTTATCAGCAATGCGTGTAGTTTCTGGCAGCCGATATTTTGGCGTGCAGCGTAATACATAGTCAATTGCTGTAGGTAAACTAATCCGATGACCACTGGAGATATACAAAGGTTTTACTCCGGTGCGCGATCGCAAAACAACCCCAACGGTTTCACCCTCATATATCAGTGGTTGCGTACTGCCTTTGGCTTCTGGCAATTCCTCATACTTACCTACCAACCTAGACTTAGCTACACCAATTGTTGGCATATCTATCAGTAACCCCAAATGGCTAGCTATACCTAATCTCCGGGGATGAGCAATTCCTTGACCATCACACAGGATAATATCTGGCGTTGTTTGAATTTTCTCCAGGGCATCAAGAACAGCTGGAATTTCCCGAAATGAGAGGAACCCAGGAACATAAGGAAAGGTAGTAGGACGGTGTGCTAGGCTCGTCTCAATTACTTGCAAATCAGGAAAACTCAGTACTGCGACAGCTGCACGGCTAATTGTTCCATCAGCTTCAAAACCCATATCCACTCCAGCAACATAGTGGATCGGTTCTTCTAGTTGATCCTCGGTAATTACCTGATCTCGCAGCTTTTCTTGGATAACTATGGCTTCTTCGAGCGTCGAAGGCCAAGCATGATCTCGATAAAACTTCATATTGAAAATGGGAATTTAATTGATTAATATTAATCCTGTTAATTTGGCAAGGGCAAAAACCGATGTTTATCCAGGTAAATATATTTTTTACAAAAGTCTGTGAAAGACTATCTTTATACTAAATATTTTAACCTAAGTTAGTTGATATTTTGCATCATCATGTTACTTAAGGCTGTTAAGAGGGAATTCTAAGAATATAAGCTTATTTTCCTAGATTTTCTCTTTTAGTGGTTATGACACAGCCGAATATTCTGGAACTTGCAAAACAGGGAGATGTAGATGCGATCGCATCTCTGATGAACCGCCACCTACACCCCAAAGGGATCACTGCAAAAGTTGCCTTTCAAGATGCTTGGTTAGAGGTAACGCTAGAATCTGCCCAAGTACCAAATCAGCAAATTCTAGTTGCATTTATCCGCAAAGGTTTAACTGGTTTAGGGGCTGCATCTATTGAAAATGTGAAAATTTACGGACAACAAACGGGTAAGAAGTTTCCAGCTTGGACTAAAGAGTTTAATCTAGGCATAGTAGAAGATGAATTAGAAGCAGATAATGAAGAGTCTTCTTGTGAAGCTCAATTTCTAACTATTTTTATTAATTTAAGTGGCGATACGGCGCGGGGATTAACAAACCAAGATTTTGAATTTATTGCTAATCAAATAAGCTCTGATATTTTATCATCTTGTACTGATATTTTTATTCAAAAAGTAAGTATTAGTAATGGTAGTTCTGTAATTACAAAGGAACGTTAGTATTTAGTTTTCCTAATCCAGAGGTGCAGAAAAAGAGTCTAAAGTTTAAATTTTTGCAAAAAATCTAATAAATCCAAACAACTTTTAAATGTAGAGCTAAAAATTTTATAATAATGTTGTTTTTAACTGTCAATAGGGAATCCTGAGTTAAAAGATATTATCTCAGTTTTTCGGATTTATTGGTTATGACACAGCCCAATCTTTTAGAACTTGCTAAACAGGGAGATGTACAGGCGATCGCATCTCTGATGAACCGTCAATTACAACCCAAGGGCATTACTGTAAAAGTAGCACTTAAGGATGCTTGCTTACAGGTAATGTTAGAATCTGCCCAAGTACCAAATCAGCAAGCCTTAGTTGCATTTATCCGCAAAGGTATAACTGGCTTAGGTGCTGCATCTATTGAGAGAGTGAAGGTTTACGGGCGACAAACAGGTGAGGAATTTCCAGCTTGGAACCTAGAGTTTGATTTATTAGTACAAGCTAGCTCATTGTTTTCTGCCAATGAATTTTTAAATTTAGTTCCCGATCAGAATGAATCTTTAGAATCCCCTTTGCTTACTAAATCTGGAACAAAATCAAATAATAATAAAAATTTATCTTATAAAATTCAAGGCAGTAATGGTGAAATTCGTTTAACTCACAATCGTATTATTATTTCCAGGAAAATATTAACGGCACTGATAACTCAAAGCTTAAATAGTGATAAAGAAATACCTATTAGAAGAATTACAGCTATTCAATTCAAACCTGCTGATCCTTTAAATAAAGGATACTTACAATTTTGCATTGAGGGCAGTATTGAATTAATAGGTGGAGTATTGGCATCTGTAATAGATGAGAATACTGTTATATTTAGTTGGGCAGAACAGCCTGAATTTGAAGAAATGAAAAGATATATTAATAGTGTAATAGATAATAAACCTCTTGATTTTGAAAACCTGCGATTTTCAGAATTTAAACCCCTGAAATTCCTAAGAATTCAAGAAGAAAAGGAGGCTATAAAAAAAGTAATAGCATCCGAAAAACTTTTTTGGAGAAAAGCAAGAAAGCTTTTGCTTAATATTGTAATTATATCTTTTATTTTAGCTTGTTTTGCATTGCAGGGGTCTAATTTAAAAACTTTGTCAGCGTTTTCATTCGTTATTAGCGGTGGTTTTTTATGTTTAGCACTAATTAAGGGTTATTAATATGCGCTAAGTGTATACTTGTATTTATACCACTTCCATGATGGGAAAAATTTTAAATGTCGAGCTTTAAAATTTTTGAAAATGTTGCTTTTACCTGTAAATAGGGAATCCTGAGTTAGAAGATATTATCTCAGCTTTTCAGATTTATTAGTTATGACACAGCCGAATTTTTTAGAACTTGCTAAACAAGGAGATGCACAAGCGATTGCATCTCTCCTGAACCGCCAATTACAACCCAAAGGTATTACAGCGAAAATAGCACTCAAGGATGGTTGCTTACAGGTAATGCTAGAATCTGCCCAAGTACCAAATCAGCAAGCCTTAGTTGCATTTATTCGCAAAGATATAACTAGCTTAGGTGCTGCGTCTATTGAGAGAGCAAAAATTTACGGGCGACAAATAGGCGAGGAATTTCCAGCTTGGAGTGATGAATTTGAAGTAGAGTTGCAAAAAAAATTAAATTCATTCCCAATCAAGCAGTCTTTAGATTCAGATTTTTATCAAACACGCGCTCAAGAAAATAATAGTAAAATAAAAGAATCTGTTTTTGATCAAAAGTTTACAGTGGCGCTCAATAATTTTATTAAAAGGCTTACTATTAAACAATGTATCTTAAGTATTGCTGTATTTATAAGTATTATTATTTTAGGACAAATTCAAGAAGATCAAAATAAGGCACGAAGGCAGGTTTGCCTCTTAACAAGTCAGGCGACAGAAAATTGTGAATAATATCAATATGTTTTAGCACAACACATTCTTGACATAATAATTTATCTAGGAATCCGGTTTGATTCCTGAGTTTACTTGTGTGGGCAAGGAATAGGGAACAGAGAATAGAAAAGAAGGGATAGATTCGTACTGAGTCTTGTTCAAAAATCAAATAAGAGTCCTAATATAAGATTAATATCTCTGCAAGTAAAAGCGATCGCACCTCAGCGCTAAACTAGAAAAAGCACTGCGTAGCTTGCCGCCGTAGGCATCGCTCTGATTTTCACCTATCCTGATGAAATGGGATGTTCGACACTAATGAGGATAAATTATCATGCTTAATGGACTCAGGCAACACGCGATCGTCAAACCTGGTGGTGTAGTAGAAATCTCTTCTCCAGAACTTCCAGCAGGTGCAACTGTAGAGGTGATAGTACTTCTGGAGTCACCCCCAAGGCATTCTGAAAAGCCCTTGACTAGCTTTATCGGCTCTGCTAAAGGCAGTTTTGCGACACCGGAAGAAGTGGATAAGTTTATTCGTCAAGAACGAGATGTATAAAAATTTTGGCATTTCTGAATTTGAATATCAATTATTCCAAAAACTTAGTTGAAAAAAGCTAAATATTCTATTTCTGTCTGCGTGAGCTTTTCATATATTTGATCGGTAACGCTAAAATTATAAATGCTATTCAAGGCGTAGACTTCTACCTCCATACCAACATCTGGATCTATGCTTTAGAAGGATATCCAGTTAATCCCCCCTAGCTAAAATTTTATAATAAAAGTAATTTCGCCCCCGAAGCCAATCATGACAGAAGGAAAAACGCGGCGTAATTTCCTAATTACCAGCATTGCTGTAACTGGAGGTATTGTGGCAACTAATGTTTTTGAGCAAAATACTACTAACACCGCAACACCGCCAGCAACTATGCCAGAAAGGGTACTGGGACGCACGGAAGTAAATTTGCCTATCTTCGGGTTAGGAGGAGGACAAATGCCACTATCCGGGGGAGGAGAAGAGGGTGATGCTACAGCAATTATTCAAAGAGCGCTGGAACTTGGCATTCGCTACTTTGATACAGCCGCTATTTATGGACCGAGTGAAGATTATTTAGGCAAAGTGCTACCACCCCATCGCTCAAAGATATTTCTAGCAAGCAAGACTGATCAAAGAGATTGGGATGGAGCCTGGCGAGAATTGGAGCGATCGCTAAAACGTCTCAATACAGATTATCTCGATTTGTGGCAGCTGCATCACGTTTCTTTTTCTGAAGAACTCGACACCATCTTTAGTCCATCTGGCGCAATTAAAGCTTTAGAAGAAGCCATACAACAAAAACTGGTGCGCTTCGTAGGTATTACCGGACATCACGATCCTCAAGTAATTGCCGAAGGCTTACGCCGCTATCCTTTCCACACTACACTGATTCCTGTGAATGCTGCCGACCAACACCACCCACATCCATTTATCCCGGTGGTTCTACCAGTTGCTCAAGAAAAAAATGTCGGTGTGATTGCGATGAAAGTCCCGGCTTATGGTCGACTGTTTAAACCAGGTGCGTTGACAGGTATGGAGCAAGCTTTAGGTTACACACTGTCTCAGCCTGGAGTACATTGTTGTGTAGTTGCGGCGAAAACTACCGCACAGTTAGAGAATAATGTCAAGATAGCGCAAGCTTTTGTGCCTCTCAAAAAGGAAGAATTAACAGCGATCGCACTGGCGGCTGCTAATGTCTGGGAAGATAGTACATTTTTCCGTACTTGGACTTAGCCGAACCTTGCATATATTACAAAGTGTATTATGACTTACACTGATAATATTGCTCCGCTTGCGACATCTTAAACTGTAGTAGCTTCTCGTCTCCCAACTTGTATCGCAAACTCGGCTTAAAAGGCGAAATATTCAAACTACGAATAATTTCACTCGCCACAGCCTTTGCTAGTAGCGGTGGTACAGAGTTACCAATTTGCCGAAATCCGTGCCATTTGGTTACATGAAATCTAAACCAATCGGGGTAGGAATGTAATCTCGCCGCTTCTCTGACTGTAATACAACGAGGCGTAAATGGATGAATCGGTCTAGGAGATGTGAAAGAACCCCTATATTTGTCTGTTCCGGCTCTTAAAGTATTGCAGACACCACCAGGATGAAGCTTATGAAAACGACTAATTTTTTCTCTTTCACCTTGTTCAGTTTCCTGAAAACGTTGAATAGTTTCCGCAGAATGTTTTGTTCTTAAACTTGAAGAAAGGATTCGCAAATCATATTCACGTTTATAAGAATAATCATTTTTTAGGCATTTAAGACCCCGAAGTACACGAGCATAGTTACTAGGTTTTTCGTATTCTCCAACAACCCAATCTCTTGTTACTAACTCAGGATATTTTTCTATTTCCGGTAAATCTTTAATTGCATCCCATACTGTAGGACTGAAGGGGATATCAGATATTTTTTTAGAGGTTAAATTATTTGGTAAGGCTGGTTTTGTAATCGACTGAGGATATTTCGGTAATTCTACATCCTCCCTTGCACCTATGAGAAATAATCTCTCCCGTGATTGTGGTACTCCGTAATTTGCAGCATTGAGAATTTGGTAATTTTCTTCTACTTTATAACCGTAAATTTTAAACTCACTAATTAAAGATTGGAGGATTTGTTTATGCTCACCAACCGTTATCCCTCGAACATTTTCCATTACAAAAAATTTTGGTTTTAGCTCATAAACCAGGCGATGAAAGTGAAATACCAAAGAATTACGCGGATCATCAACAACCCGTTTACCAATTAGAGAAAATCCTTGACATGGTGAGCCACAAATTACCGCATCAATTTCGCGATCGCCAATTTTAGACCGACTCCTAATTTCTTCACCGGTTGTATCCACAACACTCTTACATAACACTGAGCAATAAGGAAAGTTAAACTCATGTGTTGCACAGTGGATAGGGTCGATTTCTACAGACGCTAGCACGTCAAAACCAGCTTGTTCAAAGCCCAGAGTCATACCACCCGCGCCAGCGAACAAATCAACTGCGATCGCTCTTTGTTTTCTCATCTCATAAGCCATGACACCTCTAAAAAGATTGGGCATTGGGCATGATGGGGCATTGGGAAGAGGACTTGGGGACAAGGAGAATTGGGGACAAGGGGAAAGACTTGTTTCAAGTTCTCACCTCTTGTCCCCTTGTCCCCTTGTCCTCTTGTCCTCTTGTCCCCTACTCCCCGCTACCATTTGCAAAATTTCTTGAGCAGCGCGATCGCACACTCCAACTTTTCCTAAACTCAGCCGCATTTCTTCATAATCTAGCAAAGTTTGCTCTCTACGACTGGGATTGAGTAGTAGTTCCATCGCGGCTTGGATAATATTCTCTGCTGTGGCTTGCTCTTGTAAAAATTCTGGCACAATCGGCTTCATCACAACTAAGTTTGGTGGCGATGCAAAGGCGATAGAACCTTTGAGGATTTTACGAGCTATCCAAGCAGTCAGGCGACTGAGGCGGTAAACTACAACTTGGGGCACATTTAACAGAGCAAGTTCTAAATTTACAGTACCAGATTTACTAATGGCTAAATCAGCCGCAGCAAAAACTTCCATTTGTTGACCTGATAGAACTGTCGCCCGTAAACCGTAACGCCTAATAGCCTCCTCAATTGGCTGTCTATAGACTTCCAAAGATAGGGGAATCCAGAAATGAACTTCGGGTAATTTAGCTTGAAGAGTTTGGGCAGCTTGAAAAATAATTGGTAAAAGATATTTTAATTCTTGGCGGCGAGAGGCGGGGAGAAGTGCGATCGCAATTTGTTCTGGCGCAATCCCCAGTGTTGCACGCGCTGCTTGGCGACTGGGAGCGTCTTGCATTCGGTCAATCAAAGGATGCCCTACCCAAGTAACTTTTGCCCCTTTCTCACGAAAGTAATGGGCTTCTTGTGGGAAAATTGCCAAGAGCTTATCTGTAAAACCAACAATCCGGTTAGTTCTACGTAAACTTAATGACCAAGCCCACTCTTGGGGAGCGATGTAATACACCACAGGTACATCTGGTAACTGCTGTTTCATATAAGTCCCAATTTCCAGATTGGGAGTCATATAATCGATCAGCACTACTAAATCTGGTGGATTTTGTTTTAGGGAAGCGATCGCCTGACGTTGTACCTGAAGAGTCGGTAGAATATAAGGCAACCCTTCTAGAATACCCATTGAGCCAATACTACTAGTATTGCCCAGCAGAATTGCCCCAGCCTCCACCATTTTTTCGCCACCCAGCGCCACAATCTCTAATTTCAACCCAATCGCCATAGCTTGACGCTTCAGCGCTGTAATTAGCAGCGACCCTTGTAAATCGCCAGATACTTCGCCAGTGCTGATAAAAATCCGCATTTGATAATTGGTAATTAGTAAAAACTTAAGAATGAATACTTAGGAGTGCGGAGTTAAAAATTTAATTCATCAATTCATAACTCCTGTAGAGACGCGATAAACCGCGTCTCTACTCCTACCTTTTGTACAGACGCGATTAATCGCGTCTCTTCTAACTCATAATTCACGATTCATCACTCGTGCTTTTTTTCCCTTTACCGGGAATCAAGCCACGTCTACCTGGCATCTGAGAAAGTAGCAGGAAGCGACGCAGATGTTGTAATTGTTCGCTATCCCCTAAAAGTTCCAGTTTTTCCAAGGCATCTTTAAAGGACAAATCAGAACGGTAAAGAATGCGGAAGGCTTTTTTGAGCGCAAGCAAATCTACTGAGTCCATACCAGACCGTTTTAGCCCTACAAGGTTGAGGGTTCGCACTCGTGCCGGATTTCCCTCTACTAGCATATATGGGGCTACATCCCGGTCAATACGTGCCATACCTCCCACCATTGCGTGTCTACCAATACGGACAAATTGATGGACACCTAAAACCCCACTCAGCCTGGCGCGTGATTCAATATGCACATGACCCGCCAACGCTACAGAGTTGGCAATCACTACCTGGTCTTCAATTACGCAGTTATGAGCCACATGGACATAAGCCATCAGCAAGTTACCATCACCAATTACTGTTGCTTCACCAGCACCAGTAGCGCGGTTAATAGTAACGTACTCACGAATTAAGTTGTTATCACCAATTTTGACCCAAGTTGGTTCTCCCACAAACTTGAGATCCTGGGGTTCCATACCGATGGCTGCACCTGTAAAAATCTGATTTTGCGCCCCAATCTCACAAGGCCCCTCTAACACAGCATGAGCGCCGATTATTGTTTCAGGGCCCACTTTGACATGCGCTCCAATCACAGCATAGGCACCGACTTGCACTGTATGGTGGAGTTCCGATTTCGGATGAATTACAGCAGTTGGATGAATTAGCGTTTTCAAGGGTGAATCTCCAGAACTGTCTTGATAAGTCAGCGCCAGATAGGGTTTCTAAGGCAGCGTGTTAATCTGGTTAAGAGATTTATACAAACTACCGCCCCATCAAGGCGACTGGTAGAGCGTGAAGTATTTCAGGAACGAAAGTGTCGGGCAAAGCAAGTTAAGTGTGTTCGAGTAGCATCTCGTAGAGAGGGCATCGAAAATCAAGAAATTATCAGATGCTGTTGTGGATTTTTTTTTACTGTTATCCTTTTGTAGGATTCAGTAAGGGCATTTCACGGCTATGCCCACACCACGAAAGCAAACTTTTAGTTGACTAGAGAAAACATTAATTCCCCTTCACAAGCAAGTTGACCGTCAACTTCGGCACGACCTTGCATCTTACCGAAACGACGTTGTTTTACCCATAACAGTTCCACTGTCATGACTAGTTGATCCCCCGGTACGACCTGGCGGCGAAAGCGAACTTTATCGATACCAGCGAAAACAAATAGCCCGCCTTCTACCGAAGACATTTGAGTGAGAACAATGCCCCCAACTTGTGCCATTGCTTCGACAATTAGCACCCCTGGCATCAGTGGACGGCCGGGGAAATGTCCTTGGAAATAGTTTTCGTTGATAGTAACATTTTTAACGCCAACAGCTTTTTTACCTGGAACGTAGTCAATTATTTTATCTACAAGTAAAAATGGGTAGCGGTGGGGTAATAATTTTTGAATTTCTTCAGATGTGAAAGTTGTTTTTATTTCAGAGGCGATCGCAGTCTCATTTATACCCTGTAGTTCAGTAGATGTAGGTGTCGTTGGATCGATAATATTTACTTCAGTGAGGATTGACATTGGCCCTATAGTTAATTTTTCATCTGAAAGTTTAGCAGGCAAGCGCAGATCGAAACCTTAATAATCCTGGATTTTAAGCTTTAGAGCAAATTCAAAATCTAAAATCCAAAATCTAAAATTTTCTGAGCCAGTTGAATGTGTAAATTATGGCTGGCTTTATACGCTAAGAAATGAGCTTGAGGAAAAGCTCCTAGTAAACTCAAATCTCCTACTAAATCCAAGATTTTATGACGGACTGGTTCGTTTGCAAATCTCAACGGGGGATTTAGCCACCCTTCTGGCCCGCAAACAAGTGCATTATCCAAACTACCACCTTTAATTAACCCAGTTTTTTGTAAGTGTTCAATTTGATGCAGTAGCCCAAAAGTACGGGCAGGAGCAATTTCGGCAGCAAAGCTAGCAGAAGCTTTTTCTAGTTCAGTGGTTAGTGACCAACTATACCATTGATTACCAATGGCGGGCAGGTCAAAATCAACACCGTAACTAAAACGAGTTTCTGGTGCTGGGAGGGCACATACAAAGGCATCCCCTTGATAGACCCATATTGGTTCTGTAACAGTCAAGGAAACTTGGTTGCTAACGGGTTGTGATACTAGCCCAACTTGGGCAATGTTGGCTGTCCACACACTTGCGGAACCATCCAAAAGCGGGACTTCTGACCCATCAATTTCAATCCGGGCATTATCCACACCCATACCCGAAAGTGCTGCCAACAAATGTTCTACTGTGCGAACATATACCTCACCCTTTCCCAACTGAGTTGAGAGAACAGTGTGACTAACTGCCGCAACTTGGGCTGGAATAATCGGCAAATCCGGTAAATCCACCCGCACAAAGTAGCGTCCACTTCCTGTTTCAGCTGGTAGTATCCGCACCTGGGTATTCACACCGCTATGCAATCCCACCCCTACTTGGGTGATTTCGGCTGCTAGAGTGCGCTGTTGCATAGCCGAAAAGTCAATATATTTTGTTTAGTATTGTTCATCGTCTGTTTTGGTAAAGTCCCTGATATTCCCCTAAAAAAGTCATTAATCCCTTTATCGGAACAGTATTGAGGTAAATGTCAAAATTAGCAAGCTAATTGTCATTTGTCATTTGTCCTTTGTCATTTGTCCTTTGTCATTTGTCTTTTGTGATTCACTAATGACCAATGACAACTGACTAATGACAAACTAAAACCTTTCGCCAATACCGAAATTAATCCGACTATCTCCGTCATCGTTGACACCGTAGTCAATACGAATTGGCCCCAGTGGAGACTGGACGCGAACGCCAAGACCATAACCGTAGCCACTACCATTTTTGTTCAATACTTCAGCCGCTCTGGTACTGGTTCCCAAATCGCTGCCGAGATCAAAAAATAGTGCGCCACTGACTACTGAAAAAACTGGGAACCGATATTCAACTGATGCTTGCACGTAAGAGCGTCCACTACCTAATGCTCCTTCTTCGTAACCCCGGACGGAGTTGCTACCCCCAAGAGTAAAGGCTTCGTAGGGAGGCAAATCACCAAGGATGGTTCCTGCTTGCAGGTTAAATGCTAAAGTTTGCGCCCCCTTGGTAAGGTTAATCAGCTTGATGGGTAGATATTGGCTGTAGCTACCCCGCACTCTGGTGAGGAGAATGTTTCCTAGTCCGATGGGAACCGACTGATCAACCCCAAAGCGAAGATAAGAACCGCTAGTGGGTTGCAATGGGTTATTACGGAGATCGCGCTGTGCCCCCAGTTGCAGCAGTAGTAAATCGTCTTCACCTCCTGGAGATTCGGTCAGTGGAATTGGCTCACTGATGCGATTGTTGTTATCATCAAATACCGCTCCTTCTTTTCTGAGGTTGCCATCGGCATCACGGGCGGAAACTCGTTGATACTGTAAACCGGCTGAAGCAGTCCAGACAGAAGTTTTGTAAGGATTGCTGGAAAGAGGACGGGTAAAGGTGACACCACCACCTAGACGGAGAATGCGGGGGCGATCGCCTTCATCCGTTTGTCCCTCTTGAAAGGTTCTAATATCTTGATCTTTGCCATCAAAAATCAAGGAAATGGAACTGCGGCGGAAAAGATTGGTTGTGTAGGAAGTCCGGTAAGGATCTCCCGCAATCCAAGGGTCTGTATATCGCACGTCAAATAACAGTTCCCGCTCTCCCACCTGCACTTCTGCGCCCAGTTTTTGGTTTCTACCATTCAGGTTTTGCTGTTGATAGCTAACTGTTCCAAAAAGTCCGCTAGCAGAACTAATCCCTGCGCCAGCCGCAATAGAACCACTGCTGCGTTCCGCTACATTCACGACTACATCCACCTTGCTGGGGTCAGTACCAGGGTCTAGGGAGACATTCACATCTTCAAATAGCCCTAGTCCGTACACGCGCTGTAGGTCTTTTTGCACCGTGTTGCGGTTGAATGTTTGCCCTGGCTTCAACTCCAATTCTCGGGTAATGATGTAATCTTGTGTCCGTCCGCGAATTGGTTGTCCCTTCTCGTCTGTCTCTTGACCATCTTTATTGCGGAACCGGACTCTAATATTCTCTACTACACCTTCTGCTACTTGTAGGGTAACAACTCCGTTTTCAGAGACTTGGGGCGCTCCAATGACGTTGGCTAGCACATAACCTTGGTCTTGATACCGCTTGTTTAACTGCTTGATGCCTTCTTGCAAATCACGCAAGTTGAGGATTTTGCCATACTGCTCCTTAAATACTTCATCCACAGTAGTAGGTGGGAGTACAGAGGCAACACCAGTGCCAGGATTGGCTTGCACTTCTACTTTGCTCAGGATGGGGTTAGGCTGTACAACAAAGCTCACCCGCACTCCTAAGGGGGTATCTTCTGGCGATGCTTGGACGTTGGAGAAGAAGCCAGTACCAAAGATGGCGTTAATATCTTCTTGCAGTTGGCTACGAGTTGTTGTTCGTCCTGGTTGGGTACGAATTACTCTGTAAACTTGTTCTTCCAGTTCTGGGGATAGTTGCCCAGACTGGGATCTAATGAGTACTTCCGACACCAGTACGCGGGGGTCATTGGCTTCCGGGGCTGTGTTGGGTTGAGTACTTTCTGGAGTTGTCGGCGGATTAACATTCTGCGGACTGGGTGTAGCACCTGGTCTTGGAGCAGGTGTTCGTTGTTGACCATCTGGAAATGGAACGTCTGGAGCGGTAGATGGTTCTGGAGTTGTAGGTAATAAAGGTTCTGTTGTCGGTGGATTGACATTCTCTGGGACTGGAGTTGTCTCAGGAGTTTGGGAAGGTGTTGGTTGTTGAATTTCTGGCGGTGGGATGTCTGGAGCGGTAGATGGTTCTGGAGTTGGGCTGGGATTGATTTGAGGGGTTTGTTGTGCAGTTTTTGGCGTTGTGGAGGTTGGCACTATTACCCCTGGTGTCGGATTAGCAGGGTAAACTGCGACAATCCGAGATTTTTGTGCCTCTATAATCCCTGTGAGATTAGATCGAGATTTGAGATTTTTACTAGAGTCAAGCTGACTATTTTCCTTTTCTGGCTGCTGATTTGTTTCTAGTGTCAAAACTTCTGTTGTCTGTTTTGACGTTTTGGCAGTTTCTGCTTTTGCACTCAATGAGCCGCCCAAAGGGACTGTAATTGCTATTGCTGCCAGCAATACGGGAGATAAACGCATTTTACTTATGATTCCTCTTCACGACCACACACACCATCACAAGGCAATAATGCCCTCATGCCAAAGGTAAAATTCAAAATATAATTTTTTTCTTTTGCTTTTTTACTTTACAAGGCAAAAGGCAAAAGGCAAAAGTTAAATATAATTCCTTCTGACCTTTTGGTTTTTACCTGTTTAAGTTGTAGTTTCTACTGCTTTTAGCACTCTTTGTAAAACCTCCTGGTAAGCATCCTCTACATTTCCTAAGTCTCGGCGAAAGCGGTCTTTGTCCATTACCCGGCGATTTGAGTCCTCTTCTGTGGTATCCCACAAACGGCAGGTGTCGGGGCTAATTTCGTCTGCCAAGAGCAACTGCTGTTGTGAGTCCAAACCAAACTCTAGCTTGAAGTCTACTAGGGTAATGCCGCATTGCTGCCAAAATTTATTGAGAAATTCATTGATTTTCAATGCTAGATGTGTAATTGCATCTACTTGTTCCGCAGTAGCTAGTTCTAGCAGGTAAAGGCGATCGCGTGTGAGCAAAGGATCTCCTAACTGATCGTTTTTGTAATAAAACTCAACCAAAGGCTGTTTCAGAATTGTACCCACTGGCAAGCCTGTTTGTTGACACAGACTGCCAGCTGCAATATTTCTGATAACTACTTCTAAGGGTAAAATTTTTACTGCCTTCACCAGCATCTGGTTCGGGGTAGGGCTGTCGATAAAGTGAGTCTTTATACCATAAGCTTCTAACTGTTTAAAAAGCTGGCTGGAAATGCTACAATTTATTTTTCCCTTTCCTTGGATACTGCCACGTTTTTGGGCGTTAAACGCCGTGGCATCGTCCTTAAAATCAGCCAACAAGACTTCCGGATCGTCCGTTGTATAGAGAATTTTTGCTTTGCCTTCGTATAACTTGGAATTCACAGACATGGTAGCAGTTAAAGTTCTAGGCGATGGACGATTTTTGTCCTTTCGGGCTTAATCATTTTATCTTTAGTTATTAACTATTAGCCATTGGTGATTTTTGAAGAGGATGCGGAGAATTTAGAAGCAAGGAGCAGGGAGCAGGGAGACAAGGGGACAAGGGAGAATTATTGAACAAGTCTTCCCCTTCTGACTTGTCTATTCTTCATTCTCAATTCCCCTTTGCCTCTTTTCAATGCTCAATGCTCTCATTCGCCAGTTGCTAAATATTAACAACTGAATCTCTAACTTTTAACAGAGGACAATTGACTCTGGTTTCTAGTATCTTTTCCTAAGTAGTATTACACTTGATTGGTAACTATTTTGTCTAAAATTTTTTAGTAAAATATACTTATATGTTTTAATAGTTTTTAATTCAGGGTTTGGACTGAAGTTAATTACAATTTGAACTTCATAAATTAAGATGAGATCAACTGAAGACCGGGAGGAAAATCAAATATTCTTTTTAGTTATTTTAGCAGCAGTTACTTTAACAGACATTTTTGTGTAACATTTACAACAAACAAAAGCATTTCAAGCTTTATCTCCAGTCTCATAATCTAAATCAACTAATTCCTGCATAACCGATTGGAAAAAGAGTTGGATGGTTTGCTTTTCCCCAGTCTGACGAAAGTAAAGATTAAGGTAGCTAGTGATTTCGCTTCAGACATTCAAATAGAAGGTGAATTGATAAATGGAGAACAAATATAGTGAATAAGGATGATTTTCTCTACCCTCGTGGTCGCTACTACGGTCAGGTAAAGCCAGAAAACCTGGTTTTTAATGCGAATCTACAAGAATTTGCCCAACGCGTAAGCTACATTTGCAACTTAGAAACAGGTGGAAAGCTGCCT
Source organism: Nostoc sp. (assembly GCF_036917775.1). Lineage (GTDB taxonomy): Bacteria > Cyanobacteriota > Cyanobacteriia > Cyanobacteriales > Nostocaceae > Nostoc. The sequence continues at coordinate 17,789 of NZ_JBALEQ010000054.1, read as the reverse complement.
CCCGGTGAAGCTTACAAACAAATAAGGGATCTATGGAAACAGTTGAAACACTCAAAGAAAGAACTGCGAATTGGTGAAGACCCTTTTCAGGATGATCAGGGGGAGGTTGAAGGTTGAGGAGGCGGAGGGCAGACAAGGGGACAAGGGGACAAGGGGACAAGGAGCAGGGGGAGAAGAATTAATAACCCATTCCCAATGCCCAATACTTCGGCTTCGCTCAGTACAAGTTCCCAATGCCCCATAACTACTTAGTAAGCATTGTCCAAATCCCATCCCATGACTCTGGGGGCGGATTTTGTAGATAATTACGCGCACGTTCTAGGTGGATATCAACACCTTGGTCTTTGGGTTGGATGTATTTGGCGGCTTTAAAACAAGCGATCGCTTGTGAGAAATCGCGCGATAAATAAGCAGCGCGTCCAGTATGATAGTGAGACAAAAATTCTTGGGTGTTGGCATCTAGAGGGGTGCTGCGATCGCCAATTAACTGGTATATATTAACTGCCTGGTGTTTCCCTTTGACTCGGATTTTATCTAACTGGCGCACCCAAATGCGATCGCTGCACATCTGGTAAGTAAATTCGCTTAAAATAATATCACAACCGTATTCTTTAGTTACCGCTTCCAAGCGCGAACTCAAGTTTACACTGTCTCCAATTACGGTGTAATCCATCCGTTTGCGGGAACCAATATTACCCGAAACCACTTCTCCAGAACTAATGCCAATGCCAATATGAATTTGTGGCTGTGCCTCAATAATTCGTCGCTGGTTAAATTCCTCTAAGCGTTGTCGCATATCTAACGCTGACTGCACAGCTCTCCAAGCATGATTTTCTGTCAGAGGTAGCGGCGCACCAAATACCGCCATTAACGCATCACCAATAAATTTATCGAGCGTGCCTTCGTAGTTAAAAACCGCCTCCACCATCGTTTCAAAATACTGATTGAGCAAGGATAATACTTCAGCTGCACCGATATTTTCTGTAAGTGTTGTGTAGCCTCGGATATCAGAAAACAAGATAGTTACATCCTTACGCTCACCCACCATTAAAGCATCTTCTCCCAGAGCCATAACTTGTTCGGCTACATGAGGCGTTAGGTAGCGAGACATGGTGGTTTTCATCCGTTTTTCCTGGCTGATGTCTTCCAACACCACCAAACCACCCCGAACGCCGCCTTCTGGGTTAGTTAGAGGATTGACGGTGAGATTTGTACTGCGTTCTAATGTTTGCACCTCATCAGGGCTAAAAAACTCAGATTCTGGTGTGAGGGGGAGATTCCAGGGAATGAACACATTGGGGTTAGTGCGATCGCACAGTGCTAAAATTGAGTACTGAGCGCTAAACGCCCCGCTACTGCTAACAGCATTATTAACTAGAGAAATTCCCACCATCAAAGTTTGCTCTGGCACATAATGTTTAGCTCCAGTTTTTAAACTATCTTCGAGTCGCATTTGGAGATTTTCAATTGGCACAACTTCCCAAACTAAGCGACCAATCAAATTTTGTTCCCACAAAAGCTTGTTAATTTTGGTATTAGTATTTTTTACAGGACAACCCAATAACTCCAGGGCAGCATCATTAATTGTGACAATTCGACCTGCCATATCGGTAGAAATTACTGCATCTGAAAGACTTTGTAAAATGTCTTTTTGATACTGTTTTTCTAACAATACATTTTCAAATAGACGAGCATTTTCTAAGGCAATTCCTGCCTGAATATTAAATGCCCGCATAAACTCTTCATCAGAAGCAGTAAAACTATTTTGTTGCTTATTAATTAATTGAGTTACGCCAATTAATTCATTTGCAGAATTAAATACTGGTAAACATAGAATATTGCGAGTCACATAACCAGTTTTTCTATCTGTACTTGGGTCAAAGCGGGGGTCTTTGTAGGCATCGGAAATGTTTAAGGCTTGACCAGTAGAAGCCACATAGCCAGCAATGCCTCGGTTAGCTGAAATACGAATTTCTAGCAAGTTTGTGCCATCTGCCGCCGCCGCAACTTTTGTCCAGAGTTCGCTCATCTCTTTACGATATAAAAACAGCGTGCTGCGGTCTGCTTGCATTAAAATTCGAGCTTGTTCCATGACTATTTGCAAAGTTGCTTCTAAATCCAAACTTTGCCCCAATGTCTGAGTTGCCCGTAACAAAGCTGTTGCGCCTCGTTGATTTCGAGCAGCTACATAAAAAGATTGGCAGCTTTCCAGAATGATACCAATAGAAGCGGCAAAGTCTCGAAAACGTTCTTCATCATCATGATTAAACGGAACATTCCCGGTTTTATTAGCCAGTTGAACTACCGCAACAATTTGGTTTTTGCTGCTGATAACAGGCATACATAAAATATTATGAATTTTGTAGCCCATTTGTTTTTCAAGTTCTGGGCTAAATAAAGGATGAGTATAAGTTTCAGATATATTTAAATATTGACCTGTACTGGCAACATGACCGGGGATACCCACAGTCATAGGAGTACGAATTTCTAAGAACTTTTGGGTATTATCTTGAGGAACTTTTGACCATAATTGACCTTTATCATGGTCAACTAAAAAAATGGCTGTGTGTTCTGCTTGGAGGATTTGACCTATTTTAAGTGTGATAGCTTCTAGTACCTTCTCTAACATAGTTTCTAGAGCTTCATTATTGATTAGTTCAATAGCTCTAAGAAATTGCTGGAACTCAGCAGTTATAAAGTCGAGTAGGCAAACAAATTCATTAACAGATAAATCTTTTACGCGACGCAATAAGGCGTGAGTCCGATTAACTTGAGTGAGTTCAGTTAATGTAGCCAAGACGCTGCCAGGGTTGGGGAGTGTCACGTCGCTTTGCTCCGAATTAAAAATTAAAAATTAAAAATTAATAATCCCCATAAATAAATGGGCTTGTATTATGAGTCTGTTTCGGTTTTGGGCATTGAGAATTGGGCAATTTCTCACAAGTGAGAAATCCAAGGGGTGTGGGAGGATGGGGAATAAGTCTTACCCCCCACACTCCCCACACTCCCCACACTCCCTCATCTCCAAACTCCCTATCTCTTATTTTGTCAACTTTTCAGCAAATATTATCTTTTGGTAGTAATCTTGTAGCTGACTGGTGGCAGCTGCCCAACCCCAACTTTCTGCTTCCTGGCGAGCATTTTGACGGATAATGTCTCGTTGTTCTTTTTGTTCTAAGAGGCGAACAGTAGCAGCGATCGCTCCTTTAACATCTTCTGTTGGCTCAAAAAGATATCCATTGACACCATCTGTCACAATATCAGGAATTCCCCCCGAACGGGCTGCGACCACGGGACAACCAGCAGCCATCGCTTCTAGTAGTACTAAGCCTAGTGTTTCTGTACGGGAAGGGAAGATAAAGGCATCAGCACTCGCAAAAGCAGAACCTAATTCTTGTCCCATAAGATATCCAACAAAATAAGTATTTGTGCCAGCAAAGTGTTTTTCCAGTGCTTGACGGTGTGGGCCATCTCCAACCAATGCTAATCGCGCTTCGGGAATTGCTTCTAAAATTGGTTTGATGCGCTCAATTTCTTTTTCGGCAGAAAGCCGCCCAACGTAAAGTAGCAATGGACTTTCTGGATGATTTTGGGATAGACGCGATCGCATCTTTACACTAGCTAAATCGGGGTGAAATAATTCTGTATCCACCCCGCGCTGCCATAAATCTACACGTTCAATCCCATGTGCTGTCAGTTCCTCCACCATTGCTGTAGAAGTACACAGATTTAAAGCAGCTTGATTATGAGCGCCTTTGAGCAGTTCCCAAAGAAAACCTTCCAGCATACCCAAGCCGTAATGTTGAAGATATTGAGGCAAATGGGTATGGTAAGAGGCTACTAAGGGAATTTTAAGGATTTTGCTATAAAATATACCGGCTAAACCTAAAACTGCTGGGTTCACAACATGAATAACATCTGGCTTGAACTCTTCTAAGGCGTACCCAATGGCTGGGCGAGGAAGTGCCATTTTCAATTCTGGATACAATGGCAGAGGAAAGCCAGTAATGCCGTAAACCTTAGCGCCTTTGTGTTCAGTGATGCCTCCATCAGGGGCAATCACCAGCACTTGATTACTACTACGCTGTAGATGGTCAACAGTATGGCGCAGGCGTGTTACAATGCCGTCAACCTTGGGTAAAAAGGTTTCAGTAAATAGGGCAATTCTCATAAAAAACTATTCAGTCCAGGCAGATAATCTCAGCTTTGCTTGCGTTTCGGTATCAAACACAGAATAGACCCTCTCCTGTGGTGTAATCAACTCTGCACAGTCAGATTTAATGTTTTGCCTCTGTTTTTGTACAAAGTCCGAGATATCCTCAATGTTGACAATCCAATCTTTGGCGTAAGCAGCTAGTACTTCACCACGTAACCCTAACTGAATAGCGCGTCTTTCTAATTTTGTCCCAGATGGGTCATGGTCTGGGTCCCATTGTAGGCGAACTTGTGATTGCTTCAATGCTTTTTGCCAGGCACTTTTATCAGGATAAAGTTCTGGAACGTAGCTGGAATGAACAGCCGCCGCTAAGATTTCATCAATTGCCGAACGCTTCATCCAAATAGCTAATACTACCTCTTGCCCATTTTTTGTACCCCATCCAGAACGATACATCATCCAAAGGAAGTTAGGTTTTATCCAACTCATGCGCTCAAAACTGAACTCACCACCAAAGTAACCGTAGGTAGCGGCGAAGTTACCAATAGATGGACGATACGCCTGATAAACAACAATTAAATGGTCGTCATATTGTGCTAAGATATGGCGACCATTTTCAGGCCAATTACTTACTTGAGTTAAATAAGGTTCTGTTATCAGCCGCACGCAGAGTTTATCCTAATTTCTGTGCCAAGAGACTTTGGGCAGAATTTGCTTGTGATCGACTCGTTTCTGATACTTAATAGCAAAGTTTAACAGAGAATCGAGTAGAGAATCAGAGAGCAAGTGAGGCTGTAAACCTAAATCGAGCAATTTAGTGTTTTTAGCGTTGAAGTAATGTTCTTCTTTTTCAACTCTGGGATTATCTAAGTGATTGATTTCTACCTTCAATCCCATAGCGTTACCAGCATTTTTCACCATCAATGCCAAGTCACCGACGCTGAATTGTTCGGTAAATTGGTTAAATACGCGGAATTCACCAGCTTCGGCAGGGTTAGCGATCGCTAATTCTACACATCGTACTGTATCCCGAATATCCAAAAATCCACGAGTTTGTCCGCCTTTACCGTAAACAGTTAAGGGATGTCCAATTGCAGCTTGAATACAAAAGCGATTTAGTGCTGTACCAAACACACCATCGTAATCCAGCCGATTAATCAATAGTTCGTCCATTCCCGTTTCTTCGGTTAAGACACCATAAACTACACCCTGATTTAAATCAGTTGCTCGCAATCCCCAAATCCGGCAAGCAAAGTGGATATTATGACTATCATGAACTTTGCTTAAATGGTACATCGAACCAGGCTGCTTGGGATAAGGTAGGGTATCCTTGCGTCCATTGTGTTCAATGGTGATATACCCTTCTTCGATGTCGATATTGGGTGTACCGTATTCACCCATCGTTCCCAGCTTCACCAAATGACAGTCGGGGAAATCTTCCCGCATGGCATACAACAAGTTCAATGTCCCAACTACATTATTGACCTGGGTGAGAACTGCGTGTTCTCGGTCAATCATGGAAAATGGGGCCGAACGCTGTTCACCAAAATGCACTAGGGCATTTGGCTGAAATTGATGTAAGGTTTTGCTGAGAAATTCGTAATTCGTAATATCGCCGATGAACAAATCGATAGATTTACCCGTCAAATCTTGCCAGCGCTGGAGACGTTGTTGAGTTAGTGCGATCGGAGTGAGAGTTTCGACACCTAGTTCATTATCCCAATGCCGCCGCACCAAACTATCTAAAATTCCAACTTCATAACCTCGATTGGAAAGGTAAAGAGCAGTTGCCCAACCGCAATATCCATCACCACCAATAACCAGGACTTTCATCTTCACCAGTTTTTACTCGCTGATAGCTAAATCTACCAGGTTTATGTACCCTCTCAATCATCATTCTGAGAGAGATGTAAATTTAAGGAGCTGTAGAGATGTTGCAACACAACGTCTTGACACAAAATTATCAGTTATGCAAATTTTTTAATTGAACTGGATTAGGACTTACGCAAACAATAGCCGAAACCCTAATTTTTTTCTAGGGGCATAAGCCCTACGCGCAGGGTACGCGATCGCCAGTTCGAACCCACCCACCGCTTTGTGTCTATATAAATTGCCACTACCGTCTGTAGTTTTGCGTAAGTCCTAATGTATTACTGTAAAATTTTTAATCAATTTGTGTGAACATACCAGTTTGGGCAAACTCTTCCTTTTCAGGGGTGAAGAGTGGAGCCTTATCTACGAAATCATGCTCAAAGTAGTATGTCTCTTGCAGAACCTCTCCACGGGTGACAGCTTCCTCCAAATCCGCGATGTGGTTCTGTGCAACTATATAATATGTTTCCTTCAGGCTATTTTCATCAAAGGCGCTGAATGCTAACTTGAGGCGGTTTTTGCGATCGCCTACCTTAGCGATCATCAGTGTTTTAAACACTTTAAAGTCAATAGTGCCTGACACTGACACCAGGTTAATCTCTTTGATCAAGTCACGCAACCCCGTTTTCGTGGGATTTTATCCTAGCGATCGCATTACCTCCCCCACTTCGTCGGTTGAGATTGCTCCGTTACCGTCTACATCTAATACCTTGAAGGCTTGCCACAGCTTTTCTATTTCTTGTTCATCAATCACGGTTTTATTCCAATTTTATATGTGTCAACAATAAATTTATTACCATATTTTTTAACAGCTACTTCAATACTGTCTTGTTATGTTAAGTAAATAGTAAGTATTAGGAACCTCTGAACTTAGTCTCAATCTTACTTGCAGTCGCTTAGTAAATTTGTCAGTTGCTTATTGTTGCAATAAATGCAGCTTTACGGGTTTAATTGCAAATGCTCTCCTGCCCTCTATCTCCCCTAATCTTTCACCTCACTCATGGTAATTGAAAAGCCATCTCCCAACTTAACAGCTATCAAGTCATAGCATTTCTTTTTCATATCCGTTTCCCAAAAAAATTCTTGTTGGAGTGCTTCTCCTGTTTCAACCACCTGCACTAACTTTTCAAAAAATCCTGGGGTAAGTCGATTGAGCAGCTTCTTTTGCCCTGAATTATTAGTGATTTCTTGTCGTTTTTTACCCAAGAGTTTGGCAAAGACGGGATTAACTAATAGATACCGAAAGTCTTCAATTTCTCCAGTTACCATATTCCTCGTGGACTGCATAGCGGCAATTCCATCTCTGGAACTGTTCAACACACTGGCGAGGAGGGCGCGAGATTGGTAGAGAATTTCTGCGGTTTGTTGATGTTGCTCAATTTCTCGTCGAAGCTCGTGTTTTTGCTGTTGGAGGGTGAGGTGAGTTTGAATGCGGGCGATGAATTCTTCGATTTGAAAGGGTTTGGTGATGTAATCTACTCCCCCGACTTGAAAGGCTTTGACTTTATCAAAAACTTCGTTTAATCCACTGATAAAAATAATGGGAATGCTTGAAGTTTCTTCGTCAGCTTTCAGGATTGAGCAGACTTGATAGCCATCGATATCTGGCATTTTTATATCGAGTAAAATGACATCTGGGGGATTTTTGTGGACAGCTCTTAATGCCATATTAGCATTGGTGAAGCTGCGAACTTTGTACCCCTGTTTGCTTAAGATGTCGTTTAAAAAATGCAGGTTTTCGATGAGATCATCAACAATTAGGATATTGCCTTTGGGGTCTGAAGTTTGATAGATGTCGCTTTCTGCGATTTCTAGAGGGGACTGAGTGGGGGTAGCGCTTCGTTTTAAAAGTAAATTACGAAAGTTATTCTTGCTTACTTTTTCTTCGAGTAAGTCTGAAAGGTGTTTCCATAATAGGGAGGCTAAGTCTTTAATATGCCCCACGCTCATGTATAAGCTATCAGCAACATCTCTGTAGGTTTCATCTTCCCAAGCGGCTTTGAGAATTCCTTTTTCTGGGGCGGTTAGTTGTTTACCTGTTTTGGATTCAAGGGTAGATTCTACCCATTCGATTGCTTCTTCAAAGGTCATGCGGGGCTAGATGTCATTTTGCTGGGTTTTTGATGTTTGCAGGCTGTATTGTATGTTACTGGAGTTTCCTCGTTAGCGAAAGCCCTTCGCGCACGCCAAGGGACTTAACTGACTGTTTCTCGTTCGCGTAGCATCTCGTAGAGAAGAGATTCCCGCAGGGTAGGTATGGCGATCGCCATTGCTCTAGGGAGTGTTGCCGTTTGTAGATACTGTTTTATCATTTTCTACTCTTAGACTTTTACACCCAGCCGTATTTTCTCGTAATTTTTTCAAAAATCAAATAGGATTTTGATAATACTTATTAATAATTCCACTTAAGTATTTCTATCATCAATTCTTCTCATAAGATGCTTCACCTTTTTTTGTGAATTCTCTTGAGATTATTCCTAAGTATAAATATTTAGAGTAAAAAATATTAGAATAATTATCAGTATAAATACTTGAAAATAAAAATATTTTAGATACAATCCGACTTTATCAGACCTTAATATCCGACTTTCCGACTGGCGAATATGAGTTAAATGGCAGTAACTTTAAAGACAAGCAGCAAATACCACAATAGCTAATGGTAAAAACTTAACCAAAAATTATTCCGCTCAAGTATCCTCAATACAAGCCTAGTATATAAAAATACTTAAATATATAGGAGATAAGAGATTTTTATTCTCTATTGACTCTGACAATTTTTCTCAAAACTTAGAGCCTGTCAAGAAACAACTTTTACAATTTATTATCTAGAAAGCTTACTGAGAAGGCATTTCTAGCTCAAAAGAGGCAAGGTTGTTACATGACAAGCTCTTAGGCAATATTGATCTCTATTGGCCTATTTACCAAAAAACCTGTAAATCTTCATAACTACAATACTTCAGCCTAGCTGTTTTTGATGCGTGAGTTGGTTTTTATACAAAAGGCTGAAATCGAATTTCAATCAAATTTATTAGATTGTTGAGTTCTCAAGTTATGGTAGTTTCTCAAACAGTTTTCTCCTCATCAGGGCGTAGTAGTTCTGATGACTTTAGTGAAGCTTTTTGGCAATTGTGGGAGCAGTATCGAGATGAGCTTTACCGACGCTGCATCAAGTGGATTGGTGGGAACCCTACGGATGCTGAAGATGCGCTCTCACGGGCGATGCTCAAGGCTTGGGAAAAGGTGCAACAGTATGCGGGGAAAATTACTAATTTTAAGGCTTGGCTGACAACACTGACTCGTAATCTCTGCATGGATATTCATCGAGAACGCAGTCGGGGGGCGAATCGAGTTGAGGATATAGAAGGTTATGCCTCTGGTAATAAGCCAGAACTGGTACAGAGTGAGGATACGCCAGAGAGTGCAATGGAGACTGACGAGAAAAGGATTGTGATTCGTCGTGCTATTGATAATTTACCGATAAGGTTGCGCGAGACGTTTATTCTGCACTTTTATCAAGAACTGTCACATCAAGAAATAGTAGAACAGCAGGGAATTTCTTATCAGAATGTCTGTAAGCGCATCTCCCAAGCGCGGACTATTCTGCGTGAGGAGTTGAGGGAATATTTTATCGGGGAGGATGAGACTGGTACGGATTTATCGGTTCCACCGACTGCAATGGAGTCAGAAATAGGGGAAATGTCCGAGGGGAATGGGGGAGTTGAAGCGAGAGTAGGGGAGACGGTACTTGCAGTTGCGGTGGAGGAAGTGGAGATTGTTGGGGGTGAGGAATCGCCAGAGGTAGCGCGTAATGTGCAGCAGTCTAAGTCGGTGATGGTGGTGGCGACTTCTGAGGGGAAGTTAGAGGTAAGGAGTGATCGTTGTCGGTGCGTTGAAGTGGCGCTGTTTGAATTGCTGCTAGCACCGATTTTGGCGTTGGCTCAATTGGATGAAGAAATTGGAACTTGGGGAAATTCCTTTCTGGCGGTGCAGAGGAGGCAACAACAGCATCAGGTGGGGAAAGGATGGGGAGGAGTTTTGCGATCGTCCCGCTCTCCTCCTTGGTATTGTTTTCCCAATTGTAAATTTCTTGAAAGAATCTATCTTTTAGCACTAAAGATTCAGAAATATCTCTTGCAATACGTCTTAAGCAGAGAAGTCATTAAACAACATTATTCTTATCGGAGAGTAACATCATGCGTGTAGGAAAAACTATCACTGAGGCAACGATAAAAGTAACATATAAAGAGGAACTAGAGAAAAACCCGGAAAAACTCTATGAGTACCTAGCTAAAGAGGGTTTAAACCAAGTATCTCAAGGTCAATTTATAGAAGACGCAGTTAAAACTGTAAATGGACTGAAGAGTAATTACGGAAATGGTATTTCAACAAAGATCTGTATCTTTAATGCAACTGGTCAAAAGTTAAAAAACTTGCTTGAGGGGAGTTGGCACGGAAAATGGTATGACGGCTTCGATACAGAAATAGAGAATGGGCAATGTAGTTCTATTCTACACGTTCATAATTCGGGGGGCTTGGCAGGCTCTTCTGGATACCTAGTCTACCAAATAGAAAATTTAAATCTAAATGTATTCATTGGATGGGATACACCATATTCAGCAGCATTCAGCAGTAACACTTTTAGAGTGGAAATACGAGAAAATAAACATTGGTGGGACAAAGGTAGCAAAAATTGTATGCAGAATCTGGTAGAAAAAGAAGGATGGTCTGTGAGTATTCCAAATGGGTCCCAAGATTTTTCAACAGAAAAGGAATATCCGCAGGACTCAAAAAAATCAATTAAGTTTAAAGGCCATGTGGAGGGAACTATCGACCAAGAGTCAACTGCAATGTTACGTTTGACTTTATCCCTTATAGATTTTGACTACAAAAACTAACTCTATTCTATTAGACATCTCCAGGGATTAGTTTTTTACCGATGACAATGTAAGAAATTGAGATTCTTTTTTCGGAGATGTCTATTGAAATCCATTAACTGACTGAGGAAGTATCTTATGAGTGACCTAAAAAGCGATAACTTGAAAGAACGTACCGATGATATCAAAAAAAAAGAACAAGACAGGTTATATAGAGATATCGATTCGCTCAAAGTAAATCAACACCTATATCCTTCCGAGAGTGAATATGTCCAAGCAATTAAAGAATGCAGAAATGCTTATGATGAGACTATCAAAGCTATTACCGAAATAGAAAAAGAGGCAGAGAAAAACCAAGCTTACTTAAGCACAAGAGAAAGTATAGAAATTTTTTTGATGCTCTTAGAATTAGGACTGAAAGCTCCTAGTGCATCCTTCCGAAGTTGGTATGCAAAAAAAGTGATCCAAAATTTCACTAGACCCACAAGTAGACCATTAATGCAACTGCAAGGGCCGCAAGTAGTGCAACCGCAACCTGTGGACGAATTGGCTAATAAATTGAGGGATATTATTAGGAATACCGAAGCACTCAATTTGAAACAATTAAGCAATGTAACAGTTTTGGCTGAGAATCTAGGAGCGGGTTTTGAGACTTTAAATGAAGCACAAAAAATTGAACAACTTACGAAGCAATTAGAAAAACAAAGAATAACAGGAAGTTGGAAGGGTTATGTAGTTCCTGAGTGGCTCGATAAAAGTCTTTTGATTGCTGCTATTAGCGTCGCATTATGGGAGACAGTAGAAACACCAGAACAAGAGCGAGTAGTCAAAATAGCTAAAGAAGCAGTAATCTTATCAACAGCATACGTAACAGTAAAAGCATCCGAAAGACTATTGATAATGGCAACAGCAATAGCCCCAGAATCAGAAGGTGGGTCTATGGTAGTTTATGTAGGTCTTTACATCGTGCTTACGATTGTTGCCACACTCGTAGGAGAAGGAGTCGGAGAATTATTTGATAGTATCTTTGGCTCAAACACCCCACCTGCTTTGACTAAGGATCTTACCAAATCTTTGTCTAAAGATTTGGTAAAAGACTTGTCTAAAAAATTGCAAAAAGAATTACACAAGAGCCTTTAATAACTATATGACTAGTACTACCTTACATTTTTTAAGCTACAACGTTCATCTTTTTTTAGGTACAGTAGTTGGGAATCTTGACTTAGTAACAAAGTTTCTAAACAAAGTAAGCGCAGATGTTCCACGCCAAGAATACGAAGATTCTGGACGATTAGACAGCATAATTGCTGAAGTACAGAAGCTCAATCCAGATATCGTCGGTTTTAGTGAAGTATGGGCTAATGATTCAAAGAAAAAATTTATTTCTGCTCTGAAGTCTCAATTGGAGTATTCTGCATGGGATAAAAACGAAGATCCTTTGGAGATAGGTTCTGGTCTGCTCCTACTCAGTCGATTTCCTCTCTCCAATGTTTCGTTCACTAAATACAATAAGCTTTCTGGTAGCGACTCCAAGAGTCAGAAAGGCTTTCTTATAGCTACTGCCAAGATTGATTCGCAAAAACTTCTAATTGTCCATACACATACCCAAGCAGACGACAACAATGATGCTATTGAAGCCAGAAAACAGAACATTAATCAGTTGCACAGCAGCATTAGTAGTGCCGCAGATCGCTCCATACCTGTAATTCTACTTGGCGACCTAAACATTACAGGGGAAAATGAATCAGGCACTTCTACGAAAGAATACGAATTCCTATGTGACATATTGAAGCAGAGTCAAATGTTTGACTCGTATCGTACCCTGAATCCCAACACTGCACCCGATCTAGGTTATACCTGCGACGCAGTTCATAACAAGCTGATTAAGTATTTTGCGCCCAATGATGCCAAGAATAAAGTCAGACAGCGCTTGGATTATATGTTCGCACGAGGTATCACCCCTACCTCTGTAACTGTACCCAAAACTTTCACGTTTCAGACTTCTGATGGCACGATGGATCTCTCCGACCATTACCCCTTAGACGGTCACTTCTTACTACCCTAATAATTTAGGGTGAATGTAGCTAGTTAGGTAATGATGGTTCCTCTATTCTTCTTTGAGTTGATATGATGCAGAAATTGTAGAGATAGCGATCATTATCTCTAGCAGACACAGTAACTCAATCGTAGCTTTGTCCCGAATTGTGCAATCGCTCTACCTGTACTCAGAGTAAATTTACTATAAGGCATAAAGGCTTTTCTAACCTGTTTTTCAAGCTAGCGCGATCACCCTACATGTCCATCAAGCGATCGCTTTTCTGATTTGTGAAAGGCGATCGCTTTTTGGTTGAGATGGAGATGAAGGGGTGTGATCGCTTTTTAGTTGAGATAGAGATGGAGGGTAGGTCACAGTTAGTAGAGTGTGGAGAGGATGGACGTAATCGCTCCTTTACAGTTTCTTCTCATTGTTTTATGAGATGTATTAAGCCAAGAAAAAAGTTGCTATTTCAAACTATTCAGAAACGGCTTCTGAGAATCGTCATTAACAATGTCTATTGAAGTCAAAGTTTCCGTTGAAAATGGTAAATCTAGAATCTTTTTACTCGATAACGAACAATTAACTTTAGCCAACCTCAGAAGCAAAATTAAAGAAAACAAGTGGGAGGCAGTAGGTAGTGACTTCTATTTCCTTAGAAATGGATCTGAGATAGATATAGCAGATGAAGAGGTATATCAACTATCAAGGTTTAAGAAGGATGATGTGATCGAGGTAGTTATCAGCCCCCAACAATCTGACAACAACAAAACGACACCGGAAGAAGCCGAAGTAATCTCCTAGATAGTAGCAACAGTGCATCAAAATTAACTGAAATTCAAGCTGACTAGATAGGCAACTTTTCAGTAGATTATTGCGATCGCACAGTGTTTTAACCTCCGAGCGGGTGATGCAACGGGTGTAAGCGGTGAGAAACGTCATTACACCTACCCATTGCCCCAACTGAAAGTGTAGCAGGCTTTCATCGAGTCGGTTTTTTGAAAATGCGATCGCCCCAGTACACCAAACTATTGCATACGCCCATCTCTCATCAAAGCTATTGTAACCGGAGACGCTCTCTCTAACAGATAAAGTAGAGCGATCATAGCTCTTCCTGCATGATGGAATCGTAATCCTGCCCCCCGTAAAAACGCCGTGGATGATCACCCTATCCGCTGTTACCGAAAAGGCGATGGTGGCACGTTTGGCATACCCGATAGTTCGCAAATGCGATCGCAATGATACTTTATCAAAAAGCACTACTAAACTAATAAAAACTTATTTTATCTAGTCAAACTCTTTACAGACACTATCTTCTCAGCTTCATCTACCGTAATTTGCGCTAGCCCAAACTGTTCAATTACTGCTGCATTCGTAGTCAAATGTCTACTTACCTCAGCCACCCGATACTGACTTTCTTGTGACGCTAAAGTAGCTGGCAATAATAACTGATCTGCTAAATGTTCATCCACTGCTGCACCAGTATGATGAAATTCAAGCAGTTGCTGACAAGCAATTTCTGCAACTGTTTCCGCCGACAACCGCAAACGCCCGAATCCACCAAAGCCAGTCAAGCTGTTCTGATACTCAGCAGTTAAAAAAATACCCGCGCCAGGTGCTACACCTTTTTCTCGCAAAGTCTGTACATGAACTTTCAAATGCGCTTCCCGTAACAAATTCTCCGCACGATTCGCCATCCGTTGCGGAATATGAGAAGGTAGTTCCGTTACTGCTGCTATTCCTCGCACCTGTTGTAACTCTCCCCTTTCCAGCAAGTTGATTCCGCCGAGTTGAGTACCACCAATCACCTGCAACTCTATTTCTCCCCCACCTTGAGGAAACCACCCCCAAGCGCCTAACTTAACTTGGGCTTCTACTCCCATACGTTGCAGTATTGGCAGATAAACTTGCTCAATGTAGGTTACAGTCGGACTAAAGTTTACATGAGTTCCACCCTTTAGTGTTACCTGAGAATTACCTGTTGCTAGTGCTAAAGGTAAGAGAATTGTTTGTAAAACAAGAGCGATCGCACCCGCAGAACCACCTTCTTGTGCTTTACTCACATCAAAGGTATAAATTCCAGCTTGCACAGCACTACCTGGAATGAATTCCAGCAGCATTGAACCCAAAGCATCACCCCGTAGTTGGGCATTACAAATTCTACCCGCAGCCCGAACGGCTGTTAAGTGTTGTGCTGCTAATCCTGGCTTTTTGCGTCCAGCGCGAATGCCTGCAATCCGTATGGGTTCACCAGTGATGGCGGCTAGACTTAAGGAAGTGCGAAGAACTTGTCCGCCTCCCTCTCCGTAGGAACCGTCAATTTCAATCATGGGCGATTTGGAGATGTTGGATTTTGGGTTATCCGAAAACTAAAAAAGTCCACATTAACGGTATCTTCCCAGAAGAAAAAATACTTAAGTATGACAGCGTTACGAGAACTATGAATCAATCGTACCCAAGTTATTTGACTTATCAACAGTAGAAACTGCGATCGGGACTAATTACGGCAGCGAAGGCGCTAGAAAAGGCATCGTCGCTATAAATAAATAAGCAAGTTTAGTTAATATTTTGGCGATTTAGAAAAACCCTCTTTCCTCATGTGCGATCGCAACAACAAAGATTTACCCTATTTACTAGATAATCGTTGTTTGGTATCAGCGTAGCCTGCCAAATATTTAGACAAACTTCATCATATCCTCGCACAAAGCACTTTTTATTCCCATATCACTGCAAATTAACAGGACTTCACCATTGCATCTCCATAGCTTTTTTGAATTTGTTGTAAAAAAACTTACCATGTTCAGGGCATTTACTGATATCAAGTACTATTTGTAAAGGTTAATTTTAAACAAGTTAACAAGGATTGAGTTACACCGCTTAGAACAGGTTCGGCTCAGTTGTTACATTAGTCCCCTTAAGTTAAGGGTTCAACTCACTAAAGTTTCAACCAATTCAACTTTGACCACTGTAACTTTAAGTCCCCAGTTATCAGCCAGGGGTGCATTTTACCATACCGATTTAGCAACCTCCTGACCTCATACAACGGATAAAGTTTAGAGGAATTTATGCCAATTTGCAAATTTATGATCGTTGTATTGAATGTAGCAGATAGGTAAAGCTAGCTCACAAAGAGCAGCGATCGAGGCTGCTACAGTTCAAGATACGATTCAATTCGACTCCAACTCTAGTAATTACAGAATGTTTAATAACAAGCTCAAAGAAGATAGTAAACATCTCAGTCTTTGTGCTACACATTCACGTGCTAATCGTCTGATTCCTCTTAGATAAAGGGTATCTACATACCCGATTTAACCATTAACGATTAACAGAAAAAAATTTTTCAGTTTTACAACAGCGTTTCTATAACCGACGCGATTTCCAGTTGCGATCGAACAACTGTGACTGCCCTGAAAAGTCTAGATATATTACTCGTTCAAATTAACTACTTAGCAACTGAATAAAGTTGCTGAGATTGTACTAACCAATTTTCCCACCCTACACCCATTCGGAGTAAACAGATGGCTACATACTACGTTTCTGGAACAGGCAATGATAAATCTAATGGCTTGAGCCAGGGAGATGCATTTCGCAGCCTCCAAAAAGCTGCTGACTTAGTGAAGGCAGGTGATACAGTCTACGTAATGAATGGTACTTACACCTCTCCTTACGCCAATATCCTGAGTATTGCAAATAAGCAAGGTACGGCTAATGCACCTATTACATTTAAGGCACTATCTGGGCACACACCGGTTTTAGAAGCTAACGGAAAAAATTGGCAAGCTATATCAATTACAGGCTCAACCTATATAGCAATTGAAGGCTTAACATTGGTAGGAAATCGGGACAATATTAAATTAGAAGATGCACTTAACCAAAAAGACAATCTAAATAATCCAGCAACATCTGGAAATGGTATTTTTGTTACGGTCAGCAGTAACAATCCAAATCAACATTCAAGTCATATCACAATTAGTAATAATAATATTTCCAAGTTTCCAGGAGGAGGAATTGCAACAACACAAGCAGACTACATTACAGTAGAAAATAATGTCGTCACTGGAAACGCATGGTACTCACCTTATGGTACACAAGGGATTACCATGCTTAACCTTTGGAATTCTGATAACAACACGACTGATTATAAAGTAATTATTAAAGGCAATACTGTTTTTGATAATAAATCATTAGTTCCTTGGAAAGTAGCAGGAAAAATAACTGAAGGTCATGGAATAATGCTTGACACTTCTTATGTTGGAGATGTTGCTTACGCTGGTAAAGCTTTAATCAGTAACAACTTAACTTACAACAATGGCGGGGCAGGGATTCAGATTTTAAAAGGAGAAAACTCTGTAGACATTGTGAATAATACAATTTACCAAAATTCAAAAGTACTTTCAGACGGAGAAATTTTCCTTAACTATGCTAAAAATGTTCGAGTCTATAACAATATTCTGTATGGAAGCAAAGGAGAGTCTCTCATTGCCAGCAATAAGTCTACTAATCTTACATTCAACAATAACCTTGCTTACAACGGAGTTTTGAACGTTACAGGTTCAGGGAATATTTTAAACAAAGACCCGTTGTTTGTTAATCCAGCCAATGGTAACTTTAGTCTCCAACCTGGTAGTCCCGCAATCGATGCTGGTTCCAATATTTTCAATAGTATAACTAATAAAACTCCTCAAGATGGCGATGGTAATGGCACGGCGGTGATTGATATTGGTGCATACGAAGCCCCCCACATCACCATTTCCATCCCCGAAATTCAAGTCCTCAATGGCACAGTTGACATTGCAGATGGCAGTACTACTGCGATTAACTTTGGCGATGTCATTACTGGTAATACTCTCAG
>NZ_JBALEQ010000053.1:0-69785 GCF_036917775.1 Nostoc sp. | reverse complement strand
TACGCGATCGCATCCAAGAAATATTTGACCAACTTACACTTGAGCAGGTAATATCTGTCTCTTCTTATAACTTTATTTTAGAGGCTCTTTTCTATACAGCTTCATATTAAATTGGTATAAAGATAGAATTGTTGGCAAAAGTGGCTCTTGTTTTTCGTTGAGACTTACGTCTTGGTGCAGTCCACTGGGCAAGAATAGCAGGTAGTTATAACTGTTGGGAGAAGTAATTTGTTGTTGTAGTGGCTGCATAAAATTAAAAAATTTTGTCAGTTTAACGTCTACGAATAGCTATTGTATAACTTGGTCGTTGTGTTGCTTCTCGTTGACTCTTAACTAACCGAAAATCATTATCTATATATAGATGCTCTAAAAAAGAAGTAGCTAGGTAAACTTTTTTAAATTTTTTGACAGTATTCCTGTCCATATCTTTTACTATAAGTTCTTGCTGTAAATCTATATTTGGTGCTGCTTCCTGAAATTTAGATTTGACTGTTGTCGTAAACCACTCATCTGCATCATCAATTGTCAAGGGGATTTCTCTATTTTTCAATGCTTGGAATATCCCAACATTTTTAATATCCCACTTCTCATCTATAACTGAATATTTTTGCAACAGCATTAAGTCATAAGCTGGTAATTTTGATGCAATTTTTTGCCAAAAGCCAGATTGATGTCCTGGTGCATAACGGGCAATATTTGCATAGTAACCATCAGTATGAAAAATTTGGTAAGACTGCTCGTGTATCCTACCAGGTAAAATATCTTGAAAAGGTATAGTAGACCATATTGGTACCCATACTCCCGTCACGATCGCTACTTGGTCTGCAACCTTCCCAAAGGGATTACGTCGGCTCAATTCTGCAAAGTATGGTGCTAATTCATTTTTATAAAAATCTACTTTGGCTTTTAATGGCTCTAGATTGCGATCTTTAACAAGTTCTAAAATTTGATTTTTAATTTCTGGTGTAGTCCAATATGTCAATTCTTTGGTACTTGTGACATCTAGCATTATCGTTCATCCTGGGAAAAGTTCCAGATTTGTCATTATATAAACTAACTTGATCCAAAAAAACAGATACGGGGACGCAAAGAAATAACTCTCCGTGTCCCCGCGTCTCTTTAATGAATAACTACCACCAAATTCGATTTCCATTTTCGTCAACTCGTGCTTCCCGAATCATGTCAGAAATCTCTTCAGCATCTTTAACGTGATGGAGTGCTTTCTTTGTGCCATCGGGTTCATCCACAACAAAGTAAGTGGGGACTGTAATTTTGTCGCCTGTAATGTCTGGTACATCATCCACAGCTACCTGTTTAGCCTTTTCTTCTACAGATTGAGGTTCATCAGAAA
Organism: Nostoc sp.; assembly: GCF_036917775.1. Classification (GTDB taxonomy): domain Bacteria; phylum Cyanobacteriota; class Cyanobacteriia; order Cyanobacteriales; family Nostocaceae; genus Nostoc. Next base: position 68,434 of record NZ_JBALEQ010000053.1, on the reverse strand, counting down.
TTCTATCTCCAGGATTCGCTGTTAAGTTTCTTTCATTGACATTTGGTTCTTCGCGTAAATGTGTATCTTCACTTACTGGTTGACGAATTTGATTTTCTTGATTTTTATCAGTCATGGCTTTTCAGGTATTTAAACATCTAGCTTTGCTAATAACACTCTAAAAAATCAAAGATACAAAAAGTTCTTTCTCTGGAGAGACTTTCAGAAGAACACGTCTTAGGTTAGAGATTTACTCCGATAAATTTACTTCTTTAGTTGAAATGGCGTGTATTTTCCCCCCAATGCTTCTACAATGCTACGGGTATTCGCCTCCATCATCTTGATGTAAGAATCTCCATCACTTCCTTTTGCACCAATTGAATCAGAGTAAAGTTGATTTGGTGCTAATTTCACCCCCGCTTCTTGAGCAACAGTTTTAATTAAAGCTGGGTTAATTGTAGTTTCAGAAAAAATTGCGGGAACGCCGATCTTTTTAATGGACTCAACTAATCTTTGGACTGTTTGAGCGCTTGGTTGTTCTTCGGTACTAATGCCAATTAAAGTACCTGCGATCGCAATCCCATAAGCACGTCCATAATATTGAAAGGCATCATGGGTTGTCACCAGTTTCCGCTTATCTGCGGGGATAGTTTGAATTTGTTGATTAATCCAGCTATGTAACTGGTTTAATTCATTCGTAAGTTGTGATGCCTTTTGAGTAAATTTGTCTTGATCTTCAGGTGATAACTCAATCAACGCATCTCGGATTGCATTTGTCATGGCGATCGCATTTTCTGCACTACCCCAAACGTGCGGATCTGGCACTATTTCGCCTTTGCCTTTATCCAACTGCAAGGATTTGACAGCTTCCCCCACTGGTATCTTCCGCGCCTTACCACCAGAAGCATTCATTAATTTAATCAGTCCCGGTTCCAGGTTGTAGCCGTTATACAAAATCAAGTTAGCTTCTTCCAAAACCCTGCTATCTGCTGGTACTGGTTCGTAAACATGAGGATCAGTACCCGGTTTGAGGATTCCACTTAGTTGAATTTCGTCTCCTGCAACCTCTTGTGCCAAATCAGCAATGACAGTGCTAGTTGCAACAACTCGCGGCTTATCCCCCTTGGCAGTGTTGGGGTTAGAGTCTTTCTGTGTACAACTTAATAAAGCCAAAGGCAAAAGCATTCCCAAACAAAGCCGGAAAAGAATTTTTCCCTTCATCCTGCTGATTATTCCCTCGCCGTAAGGATTAGTGCCGTCTATCTCTGGTATTAGTTTCATTTATGTTGGATATTACATCTAATTATAGATTTTTTCATATTTCTCTCATTTTTATAGTAAGCTCAAGAAATAAATATTTAAACCCGATTATGAAAAATGTCTCTTTTCCGGCAAAATTTCGTCTACCGCAGACAAAAACAGAGGAAATACCTGCAAAAACTATCAAATTCGATATGAATTCCACCGCAGCAATTAGTATTGCCCATTTAGGGGTATATTACCGGACACAAGAAGCCTTAAGAGATGTTAGCTGTATCGTCAAACCAGGAAAACTGACGGGTATTTTTGGCCCCAACGGTGCTGGCAAAAGTACGTTGATGAAAGCAATGTTAGGCTTGGTTCCTGTCAGTAGTGGTACGGTGCTATGCCAAGGCAAACCCTTGATGCAACAATTAGAGAGAGTTGCATACGTACCACAACGTAGCCAAATTGATTGGACTTATCCCGCCACAGTGTGGGATGTAGTCATGATGGGACGGGTAAAGAAAACAGGCTGGTTGCGTAGCTTCTCAGCACTGAGTCGCCAAGTAGCAAAAAGCGCCATAGAAAGAGTCGGAATGAGCGAATATTGCGATCGCCCCATTGGACAATTATCAGGAGGACAACAACAACGAGTATTTTTAGCCCGTGCTTTAACGCAGCAAGCAGAAATTTTCTGCTTTGATGAACCTCTAGTAGGCATCGATCAAAAAACCCAGTCAGTGGTTTTTGAAGTCTTCCATGAACTCGCCGCCGAAAACAAAATCGTGTTAGTAGTCAACCACGATTTAGGGGAATCAATCACTCACTTTGATGATTTAATATTACTAAACCGTGAAGTAATAGCCACAGGTTCACGGCAACAAGTACTCACCGAAGAAAATCTGCATCGTGCTTATAGCGGTAAAGTAATGTACTTTTCTGATGCTGCATAAAATGTCATTGAGTATAGGGCATTAATTAATGACGAATGACAAATGACAAATGACGAATGACAAAATATGTTACAAGCATTAATTGAGCCATTGCAATATGGCTTTATGCAGCGATCGCTCGTGATTGCCATTTTAGTTGGGATGTTGTGTGCAGTTGTCGGCAGCTACCTAATGGTACAGCGCCTAGCCTTGTTGGGTGATGCCATCAGTCACTCAGTTTTACCCGGACTAGCGATCGCTTTTATGGTGGGAGCAAATATATATGTTGGTGCATTTATTGCCGGAGTTTTGAGTACAATGGCGATCGCCTGGATTAGGGTGCGATCGCCAATCAAAGAAGATGCGGCAATGGGTATAGTTTTTTCAGCATTCTTTGCCCTTGGCATCACCCTAATTACTGTTATTCAAAAAGATAATAAAATCGACTTAAATCACTTCCTTTTTGGCAATATTCTTGGCGTTACTATTGATGAAGTGCGAGACACTGCGATCATTGCCACAATTGTTTTAATAGTTGTTGTTTTATTATATAAAGAACTTTTATTTTACACCTTTGATCCTTTAGGCGCTCAAGCTGCGGGTTTGCCGGTTAATCGGCTGAACTTTGGATTGATGGTACTAATAGCTTTAACAATTGTCGCCAGCATGAAAGCTGTAGGTGTGATTTTAGTATTATCACTTTTAATTACACCAGGAGCCACCGCTTATTTATTAGTTAAGCGTCTCAACCAAGTCATGATTTTGGGTGCAGTAATTGGCGTAATCTCCAGTATTAGTGGGATGTACCTCAGCTACTTTTATAACTTGCCCTCTGGCCCTGCGATCGTTTTAGTCGTATCGGGTTTATTTTTGCTGGCATTATTATTTAGTCCTAAATACGGTATTTTTACAAGTAAACAACTTCAAACCAAAGAATAATTCTCTGTGATCGCGCCGTACTATATTAGTAGACCTTTCTTGGTATATCGGGTCATGAAAGATAATTATTCTACTAACGGCAAAATTCCAGCTAGGATAAAAACGCGCCGGGATTTTTTAACTTATACGCTAGGTGGTACAGTTGCATCAGTAGCGATCGCATATCTATTTCCCAAAGTCAGCCAAAGTCGTGAGATCAGCCTAGAAACCCTTTGCTCACTTTATCCAAAGAATTCGCGCTGTGAAAATTATCTTCCCGGATCTGTGGCGCTGGACAAAGACGGCAAGCAAATTGAAACTAATGCAATATTGACAACTGCAAAGTCTGGAATTCCAATTCTCGTCAAAGGCTTGCCAGACAATAGCGTTGATTATCTGATCATTCAAGACGGGCCAAAGATTGCTGAGTATGCTATCAATCCAACTTGTACCCATTTAGGATGTACAGTTGAGTGGGATCTTGAGAAGAATCACTTTATTTGTCCTTGTCATGGATCTCAATATGATTCTCAGGGTCGAGTCGTTCATGGCCCAGCAAAACGTTCTTTACCACTAATTACTGTAGTAGTCAAGCAAGATCAAGTTCGTTTAGTTGCTCATAAACCTGCCGTAGATCCTCGTTAAGCTACCAATATCAAATTAGATTAGACAATGCCACCATACTTTTTGAGCAAGTTAGAAATTCTAAAAGACTAACAAAAATTACTGCATAATTTAAATTTGTCGGGTAAGCTGACAACAGCAGTTTTAATCCTCAAAACAATGACCGCAAGTAGTCCCACGATTTTAGCCCTGGACTTTGATGGAGTGATTTGCGACGGACTAATTGAATATTTTGAGGTAGCATGGCGTACCTACTGTGAAATTTGGTCGCCAGCTAACGACACACCAGCAGATGATTTAGCTTTGAGATTCTATCGCCTGCGCCCTGTAATTGAGACGGGTTGGGAAATGCCCGTTTTAATCAAAGCGCTAGTAGATGGAATTCCTGATGAGAAAATTCTTCATGAATGGTTAAGCATCGCCCCAAAACTTTTGTTAAATGACAAGCTACAAGCAAAAGACATTGCTGCAAAACTAGATAACCAACGTGATGAATGGATTACTACAGATTTAGACGGTTGGCTAAGTCTGCATAGATTTTATCCGGGTGTAATAGAAAAAATCAAATTAACTCTTGACAGTGGGGTTAAGCTATACATTGTAACCACTAAAGAGGTACGTTTTGTACAGCAGTTGCTCCAACAAGAAGGAGTTAATTTACCGGCAGCAGCAATTTTTGGCAAAGAAGTCAAGCGCCCCAAATATGAAATTTTGCGAGAATTAAGGCAACAAGCAGAAAACAAGCCAGTTAGTCTCTGGTTTGTAGAAGATAGACTCAAGACATTGCAGTTAGTCCAACAGCAAACAGACCTTGGAGATGTGAAACTGTTCCTTGCAGACTGGGGCTATAACACCCAAGCAGAAAGAGAAGCGGCTCAAAATGATCCACAAATTTATTTGTTATCACTGTCTCAGTTTGCCAGAGATTTCCCTGCTTGGCTTTAACTAATTCGTAATGGGCTTTGCCTGCTACTTTCAAGTAATTCGTAATTTGTAAGTGGTCTAAATGCCCAACTTACTTTTATTACGAATTACATTAGCAATCATTAAAGTCTAATTATCAATTACGAATTATTTTAATTTTCTAGCAAATTGGCAAATAAGCGAGATATTTAAAATATATAGATAAATAATAATGAATTACTAAAACTCCAAATTTATCACTCCAAATTTATAATTTATCACTTACCTTTATGCTTGATTTAACAAAACTGGCGCGACAAATGCAGGGCTTAAGTCAGCATCTTACCTTAGAAGCTGCTGCCAGTCGCCAGCGTTTAGAATTGGCACAACAACATCTAAAAAATGCTTATGAGTCTCAACAAGATTTAATCGATCGCCAGGAAAAATGGCGCGATCGCATTCTCTTTGCTAATGCTACCCCAATTGAGCCGCTAGAAACCAGCATCGATATCTCAGTTCCCCCAAAAATTCATACTGTAATTGCTACCGATGGTTCCCAAATTGCCCCCAACCATCACGAAATTGCTTACTGCTATCTCCTAAATATCGGCAGAGTCGTCTTACACTACGGACAAAATCGCCATCCGCTACTCGATAGTTTGCCAGAAGTATTTTACCGCCCAGAAGACTTATATATGTCTCGGCAGTGGGGAATTAGAACCGAGGAATGGATGAGTTTCCGCCGCACTGCATCAGAAACAACGGTTTTAGCAGAACTTGCCTGTGCAGCTAAAGGGGAAGCACCAGCATTGGCAATGGTAGATGGTTCGTTAATTTACTGGTTTTTAGAACAATTACCAATGGACGCACGCGATCGCATTTTACCCCCCATTCTGGAAGCTTGGCAGCAAATGCGTGATGCTCAAATTCCCCTGATGGGTTATCTTAGCGCCTCTCGCAGCATCGAAACAATGAACTTTTTACGCTTATTGGCTTGTCCCCATCCAGTGCCAGACTGTAAAAGTCATTGCCCAAATCAGCTAGAAAAAGTACCTTGTAAAATTTTTGAACAGTTGCGAGATACTTCTGTTTGGTCAACCCGGCTCAAACCAGGACAACGCAGCACCCTTTGGCGGAGTAATTCCCCAATTCTCGAACTTTACGGCGAGCAAACCATTTATTTTTGCTATGTCCACGTTGGCACTGAAATCGCTCGAATCGAAGTTCCGGCGTGGGTAGCGGAGAATGCAACCATGTTAGATCAAGCACTGGGGCTGATGTTAGCACAAGTGCAAAAAGGATATGGCTATCCAGTTGCGATCGCCGAAGCGCATAATCAAGCAGTGGTAAAAGGTGGCGATAGAGCGCGTTTCTTTGCCCTCCTAGAACAACAAATGATTAAAGCTGGTTTAAAAAATGTCGGAACTTCCTACAAAGAAGCTAGAAAGCGGGGGAGTATTGCTTAATAATTCATCCCGTAGAGTTTCTTGTAAGAATAACAAAAGGAAAGCTGTAACGATACCTCTAGCATTTTTGGTTTAATACCATTTCTTTGTGAGGCTGCGCCAAACCTTTTTAACTTCTTTCTTTGTGTCCTTTGCGTCCTTTGCGGTTCGTTTTTCTTTCTTTTACTTATGGTTTAGCGCATCTTCATACAGAATTGGTCTAAGGAGTAAGATAAATCACCCTTTAAGCAAATTATAGTTTTTTCTTGCTGATTCAAATCCTAACGGGGCTGCTTGCTGCTGAGTAGAAACCTGGCTGTTACCCTTTCCGATGAGAATTTTCCGCAGGTTTGGTCAATGTATGCCCCACGTCTTAGGTCTATCTTTGTAGTATGTAAAGAAGCACTTCAACCTAAGATTATGCCTTCATCTAAAAAATCTATCACCTACCCATCCAGCCAGAAAAGCAACCAAGTCGATAACTACCACGGTACTTTAGTCGCAGATTATTATCGTTGGTTAGAAGATCCTGACTCTGAAGAAACAAGGGCTTGGATTGAGGCACAAAATCAAATTACCTTTGGCTATTTGAGTGAAATTCCTGCCAGGGAAAAAATTAAACAGCGCCTCACCAAACTTTGGGATTATGAAAAATATGGTATCCCTTTTAAAGAAGGCGAATCTCTAGGAGACGTTTCTACCAAACGCTACTTTTATTTTAAAAATGATGGACTGCAAAACCAAAGTGTCCTCTACACTCTCAAAAACCTCGAAGATCAACCCAAAGTTTTACTCGATCCTAATCAACTCTCAGAAGATGGCACTGTTGCTCTTTCTGGATTGTCTATTAGCGAGGATGGAAAACTTTTAGCTTATGGTCTATCCACCTCTGGTTCTGATTGGCAAGAGTGGAAAGTACGCAATGTTGAAACTGGTGAAGACTTACAAGACCATCTGAAGTGGATTAAATTTTCTGGTACATCGTGGACACATAATAATCAAGGTTTCTTCTACAGTCGCTACGACGAGCCGAATGAAAAAACTCAATTAGGAGATGTTAACTATTATCAAAAGCTCTACTATCATCAACTAGGTAAACCTCAATCAGAAGATGTACTAATTTATCATCGTCCTGACCAAAAAGAATGGGGTTTTGGTGGTGGTGTTACTGAAGATGGACATTATCTAATAATTTCTATTTGGCTGGGTACTGACTCCAAAAATCTGGTTTTCTTCAAAGATTTAACTAACCCTAATGCTGAAGTCGTAGAATTAATTAACCAATTCGAGGCAGATTACAGCTTTATCGACAATGATGATAGCATCTTTTATTTCCGCACAGATTTAAATGCACCACGCGGAAGAGTTATTGCAATTGACACTCAAAACCCTACACCAGAAAATTGGAGAGAAATTATTCCTCAATCAGCAGAAACCTTAGAAAGTGTAGGCATACTCAATAACCAATTTGTTGCTGATTACCTCAAAGATGCTCATAGCCAAATCAAAATTTTTGACCTAAAAGGCGGATTTATTCGTGAGGTAGAATTACCTGGACTCGGTTCAGCCGGAGGTTTTGGGGGAAAACGCCATGATACCGAAACTTTTTATAGTTACACCAGCTTTACTACACCAGGAACCATCTATCGCTACGATATGATAACTGGTAAAAGTACTGTTTTTCGCCAGCCAGAGGTAGATTTTAATCCTAATGATTATGAGACAAAACAGGTTTTTTATCAGAGCAAAGATGGTACTAGAGTACCCATGTTTATTACGCACAAAAAGGGCATTAAATTAGATGGAAATAACCCCACTTATCTCTATGCTTATGGTGGTTTTAATGCCTCAATGACACCTGGCTTTTCTGTGAGTCTGTTGGTGTGGATGGAGATGGGTGGTATCTATGCTATGCCCAATATACGCGGCGGTGGAGAATACGGCGAAGAATGGCATCAAGCAGGAATGAAGGATAAAAAGCAGAATGTCTTTGATGACTTTATTGGTGCAGCTGAGTGGTTGATTGCTAATAAATATACTAAGACACAGAAGCTAGCGATCGCAGGTGGTAGTAATGGTGGCTTATTGGTAGGTGCTTGCATGACACAGCGCCCCGATTTGTTTGGTGCAGCAATACCCGCTGTCGGCGTGATGGATATGTTGCGGTTCCACAAATTTACCATCGGTTGGGCTTGGACTTCTGAATATGGTTCAGCAGATAATTCCGAAGAGTTTCCAGCGCTGTATGCTTATTCGCCACTCCACAACATCAAACCAGATACAGCTTACCCAGCAACCTTAATTACCACAGCCGATCATGACGATCGCGTTGTTCCTGCTCATAGTTTCAAATTTGCCGCCGCTTTGCAAGAAGCTCACGCAGGTGATGCGCCAGTCTTAATTAGAATTGAGACTAAGGCAGGACATGGTGCAGGTAAACCCACTGCTAAAATTATCGAGGAAGCCGCAGATAAATGGGCTTTTTTGGTACGTACTTTAGATGTAGAAGTTTAGTATAATGTAATGCTTCTGTTGATAAGGGTGGAGAAAAACAGAAGCAACTATTTACCTTCACCCTTAAAGTTTTCCTTCATTTGAGCAAGAAGTTAAACTTCTCAGGACTTAGGCAAATAATACTAAAACCCTGATTTTCTTCTCACAGGTAATAATCCCACATTGAAATTACATAAGCTGGGCGGGCAAGATGACCGCCCCACAAGAGCTATATTTAATTAGGTTATGCAACTTAGATGCTTTTATATCACTCTTGTGCTTAAAAAGCGACAGCTTGGGCTGTCCCCTTGAGATGGATGATTGTATAAGTTTGTTTCTGCCCTTGGTTGAATTGAGGAATCGTAGAAAACCGATTTAATGTTGTGATTCCGTTAGTTACAATTTTGACTTCGTTGCTATACCCCAGGTTTACATGGGGGATGAGCAAGCTAAATGTGGTGGAACCAGTATCTACAGTCTTTTTAATAGTCACAGTCACTAGTGTACCAATTTCCGTTTCGACAGTACGGATCTCATCTCCCTGAAAGTTTAATGTCTGTTTCTGATCTTGATAGTTGAAAAGAGGCTTGCCAGTAATGCTTGATGCTGAGTAATTAATACTGACTTTCTCGCCTTTGGAATTATATCCTGTGAAATTATATAAGTTCGGTGTTTTTTCTTCTAAGGCATGAGACTGTAATACAGGTATTGCTGTTAAAGCTATACCTAATGCGAATGATGGAATTAAGTTTCTTGTTTGCATATCTCAAAAATTTCTTGCTAGTTTGACGGAGATACCTACCCTGATGGGATAACAATTAGGAATCAAACTAATCGTAGAAGTAGCAATACCAAAACACTTGTCAAATGGAACACATTGCAATAGTTGTTAATATAATTACAATAATTAGTAACAGTAAGTAAAGTTACATCTGTCTTGAAAAGATGAAATGAGTGTTTTGGGATAGGAGTAAAACTTTTTATACCATTATTGTGGACTAGTTTGTAAGTGTATGGCAAATAAGTCAACGTGAAAACCGACTATTACGGCATAGGAAAAATAAAGCTACCATTAAAAATGTTAAAAAAGCCGAGAATGTAAGTCTTTTGACTTCCACGAAGTGGTACTAAGGTTTTGTTTTATCAAAACAGAATTCAGGAGGCAGAATACCCTTTCAGGGAAGCAAGCTACAGAATAAATGCTGTACGACTGGCAGATAGCACAGAGGTACTGAGTCTCCTACTAATTGATTCTGAACGGAGTTTCGGAGTCCCAGACTGCGCTTCTGAATTCTTCTTCAAAATTAGAAATTTTGCATTTGGCATTGCTTATGAAGTTACGTTCATATATGTTTATAGGTTTTTTTCTCAGTCTGCTCCTAACTTTTTTGCCTTTTTCGAGCAATTTCATAAATGCTGCAACACCGGCAGCAGTCGCACCTGTATCTGCGGCCTCATTCACCCAAGGGGTTAAAAAAACGGTGTTGGACAACGGCTTAACAGTGCTAACCAAGGAAGTTCATACTGCTCCAGTGGTGAGTGTGCAAGTTTGGTATAAAGTTGGTTCCCGTAACGAGGTTAAGGGAGAAAATGGCATTTCTCACCAGCTAGAACATTTGATGTTCAAGGGTACAACTGCCCGCCCAGTGCAGTTTGGAAGATTGTTTAGTGCCTTGGGTAGCCAGTTCAATGCCTTTACTAGTTATGACGAAACAGCTTATTTTGGCACAGTGCAACGAGACAGACTCGAAGCATTGTTGACACTGGAAGCCGATCGCATGGAAAATTCCTTAATTGGGGCTGAACAACTGACAAGTGAAAAGCGGGTGGTAATCTCCGAGTTACAGGGGTATGAAAATTCACCAGGCTATCGTCTAAGTAGGGAAGTGATGCGAGATGCTTTCCCTAACAGAGCCTATGGCTTACCAGTGGGAGGCACAAAAGCTGATGTCGAGAAATTCACGGTGGAGCAGGTACGGAATTATTATCAAACCTACTACAGTCCAGAAAATGCCACGTTAGTAATTACGGGGGATTTTGCCACGGAACCTGTACTCAAAGTTGTTAAAGAAACTTATGGGAAGTTGGCAAAACGATCGCAACAGGGCAATGTAAGGGGAAATGTCGCTCCATCTTCTCCAGTTACCCCTACTACTAAAAAAGCACCGATTGTTTTGAAGCAACCTGGAAGCGCGGCACTACTACAAGCAGTGTATCCTTTACCAGATATCAAGCATCCTGATGTGCCGGCAATTGATGTCATGGATGCCATTCTCACAGGTGGACGTAGCTCTAGACTTTACCAGGCTTTGGTAGAATCTGGACTTGCCAGTTCAGTAAGTGGCGGTGCTGCCGAACTCATCGAACCAGGTTGGTATGAAATTAATGCTACGGCGGCTCCAGGTCAAGAGTTAAGTAAAATTGCCCAGGTGCTTCAGGAATCTTTAGGAAAGTTGCAACAGCAGCCTGTCACCACAGAAGAATTGAACCGGGCGAAGACGCAACTGCAAGCTTCGTATATCTTGGGTAATCAAGATATTACTAGTCAGGCTACCCAACTGGGATATAACCAAACTATCGCGGGTGATTATCGCTTTATAGAAAAGTATCTCGCTGCGATCGCTAAAGTCACTCCAGCCCAAGTCCAGAAAGTAGCGAAAACTTACCTAAATCCGGCTAAACAAACTATCGGCTTCTTTGAGCCGACTCAACCAGATGGTAAACCAGGGACTTCTAGCGCTGGGTCTGGTCGCACAGTGGAAAATTTCAGCCCCGGTAAACCTATAGATCCAGCAGAACTAGCTAAATATCTCCCACCAGCCACATCAGCTACAGATTCGGCCAAACAATCGCTACCAGAAGAGTTTACTTTAAATAATGGTTTGCGGGTTTTGTTGTTACGCGATCGCAGTCTCCCCACCATTAACCTGAGTGGACAAATTAACGCTGGTACTGAATTTGACGGGAATCAAAAAGCTGGATTAGCGAATCTGACTGCGGCCAACTTAATGAATGGGACGCAGACTAAAAATGCTCTTACCCTAGCAAAAACCTTAGAAGACCTGGGAGCCGATTTGAGCTTTAGTGCTAGCCGTGAAGGAGTGAACGTTAGCGGTGAAGGACTTTCAAAAAACCTGCCGATACTGATTCAAACTCTGGCAGATGTGTTAGAAAACGCCACTTTCCCAGCCGACCAGCTAGAATTGAGCCGTCAAAGAGCGTTGACAGGTCTTAAAGTCCAGCTAGATGATCCTAGAGGACTAGGACGACAAGTATTCCAGCAGGCAATTTATCCTGAAAATCATCCATTCCATAGCTTTCCCACATTCGAGACCTTAAAAGCCATTAGTCGTGATGATTTGCTTGGCTTCTATCAGACACACTACCGACCAGATAACACAACGATCGCAATAGTTGGAGACTTCGATCCAGTTAAGGTAAAAACTTTACTAAATCAGTCCTTTGGCAAATGGCAAGCCACAGGTAAGCCACCTGTGCTGAAAATATCATCCGTGCCATTGCCGCAAACTTCAACACGTTTAAATAAAATAATTCCTGGTAAAGCTGAGGCTGTTACCTACATCGGCTACAACGGCATCTCTCGCAAAGATCCACGTTATTATGCAGCACTGATACTGAATCAAATTTTGGGTGGTGATACCTTATCAAGCCGCTTGGGTACGGAAGTGCGCGATCGCCTCGGTCTAACCTATGGTATCTATAGTGATTTTGCCGCCGGCATCAATCCCGGCCCATTCTTGATTCAGATGCAGACTGCTCCTGGAGATACCCAAAAAGCGATCGCCAGTACTCTCGCTTTACTTAAACAGTTGCGCGAGCAAGGAGTAACTGAGGCTGAATTCAACACGGCAAAACGCTCAATTACTAATAGCTACCCCGTGGATTTGGCTAATCCCAGTAATGTATCAAGCATCATTTTGGATAATGCTATCTTGGGACTTTCACGTTCGGAAATCCGAGACTTTCCCCGACGGATTCAAGCAGTCACTATGGCTCAGATGCAACAGGCAATTGAGGATTTAATTAAGCCAGAAAATTTGGTAATTGTCACCGCAGGCCCTGGAGAAACTGTACCCAAGGGCGGTTAATTAGCTAAGTTAATTTTAGATTTTGGATTGAAGAAAAATCCAAAATCTAAAATTGAATCGCTTTTACCATATATTGTTTTCCCGATTTTATTCTTCCTCTTTCTTTTCTTCCGAATTAGTTATTTTTGTATTTTGCATTAAAATATAATTTTCTTGACTCTGTTGTTCTTCTTTCTTGTCTTGAACAACTTGAGTAGCATATATTTCCACATCTCGTTGAATAATATCTTCTACATTACCTGCAAAAACATTAAACGCCTGTTCGTGGCTTGTATAATTACGATAAGGGCCTGTTAACTGTGAAAATTGCCACCCTTGAGTTTTCAAAGATTCGACTGTACGGCGATAGTGTCGCCAACGTTCTCCATAGTGAAAAAACTCTTCAACAGCAGCACTAATAGCAACTATTTGGCTCAAACCAAAAGTTGACCAGATAATGACATTCTTGACTCTTTCGTTAACTTGTTGAGTAGTATTAATGTTTAAACTTACCAATGCGGGAAGAATTACACCGCCAATAATAGTTGTTATCCGCAACCAATAATGGCGATCGCGTGATAAATTAGCCTTGCCTTCCATCCAGAGTACTTGGTCTAACCAGCGCGATCGCAAAAAATGCTTTTGCCCATCGCCTAAATTCATACCTTCAAATAATTTGTTAAAATCTTCCTTTAAAAATTCCTGATAACTATCTTTTTTTGCCATTATTCACTCCTAATTAGAAAGCAAATCTTTAATTATTTGGCCTAAATTTTTAACCCCATTCTCTATGTCAATCAAGTTGACGTATTGTAATATACCAGATTTTGCCAACTTTTTAGCTCTCTCATCAGTACCCTCTCCACGCAAAGCATCGGCAAGGATATCTGCGGTTCTACCACTACCAGCAATCACAACAACTAACCTTCCAGTCTTAACGCTAGAAAACGCATCATCAAAGGTGATCTCACCACCATTTAAAAGTACAGTGACAGAAGGTGCATTATTTGCCAGCACAGTTGCAACGCCAGATATCCAAGGTGATTCGTCGCCCCAATTATCGCCAGGAACCAGTACAAAATGAGTATGGTTTGGCTCTAACGGTGTTAAATCAGCATCAGGTTCTTGTTGATTAGGTAAAGCCACTTTATTTTCAGGCGTTACACCAATCAAAGCAAACTTAGCACCTATTTGAGTACGAGCCTCACCCATCAATTGCATAACTCCCGCATCCGTACCTCCATCGACAACATAAGCACCCAAACTTTCGGCTATGGGGGCTAAAACTTCCGTAAACAACCGTTTAATACGAAGAAAATCGGCTTCGCTGATTTTACTTGCACCCCCTACCACTACTAAAATAGAATGTGAACCGCCAAGCCCTATTCGCTCAAGAGCATCTGGTAATTCGGCTTGTTGATCAACTCGAATAGCTAATGCTGTTTGTCCACTGTCAAAGGTAAGTTTCAAAGAATTTTTCATTTTTCCACAATTTTGACTGCTTAAGCTTTCCAGGGTAGAACTTCATAGCCATGTTCCGCAAGGGTTGTATTACCGACAGTTAATTGCCCAAGTGTTCAGCTTTTTGTCCAACCGAGGATCGATGTCTCCGACGAGCTATTTGGTGTCGCCAGAAGTTTCATTTAGTGCAGCTTCAAAAAGCAACGTTATGATAATTAATGCATTAATCAAGCTTACGCCTAATAATAAATAAGTTGGCACAAACAAACCTCTAGAATACGGAGACGATTAATCGGCTCTATAAAGCTGTTAGGTGCTGTACCCAACAAAAATCAACCGTTGTACAAATTTCCATAAGGATAATTGAAGTGACTAGGACTAATTCAGACTTTCTTTCCTCCACCGATCCAGCGATCGCGGAGTTAATCAACGACGAACTACAACGCCAGCGAGATCACTTGGAGTTGATTGCTAGCGAAAACTTTACCTCTGCTGCTGTGCTGGCGGCTCAAGGTTCAGTACTGACAAATAAATATGCCGAGGGATTACCTGGTAAACGCTACTATGGCGGTTGTGAGTATGTTGACAAAATCGAGCAACTAGCGATCAATCGTGCTAAACAGATATTTGGCGCTGCTCATGCCAATGTCCAACCCCATTCTGGCGCACAAGCCAATTTTGCAGTGTTCCTGTCGCTGCTGCAACCAGGGGACAAAATTATGGGGATGGATTTGTCTCACGGGGGACATCTCACCCACGGTTCACCTGTAAATGTCTCAGGTAAGTGGTTTCAAGTTAGCCACTACGGTGTCAGTCAACAAACAGAACAACTTGACTACGACCAAATTCGGGAGCTGGCGCTGAGGGAGCGTCCTAAGCTCTTGATTTGTGGTTATTCGGCTTATCCCCGTGTAATTGATTTTGAAAAATTCCGTAGTATTGCTGATGAAATTGGCGCTTACTTACTTGCCGATATTGCTCATATCGCTGGTTTAGTTGCTAGTGGTCTTCACCCCGATCCCATTCCTCATTGTCATGTAGTAACAACAACTACACATAAGACTCTCCGCGGCCCTAGAGGTGGTTTAATTTTGACTGGTGATGCAGAACTAGGTAAAAAGCTAGATAAATCTGTTTTTCCTGGAACTCAGGGCGGACCATTAGAACACGTCATTGCTGGTAAGGCAGTGGCTTTTGGAGAAGCCCTAAAGCCTGAGTTTAAAACTTATTCTGCTCAAGTAATTGAAAATACTCGTGCTTTGGCAGAACAACTACAAAATCGGGGTTTAAAATTAGTGTCAAATGGCACTGATAACCATTTACTCCTCGTTGATTTACGTTCTGTAAATCTAACTGGTAAGCAGGCAGATCAGCTAGTCAGCACTGTGAATATTACTGCTAACAAGAATACTATTCCCTTCGATCCACAATCGCCATTTGTTACCAGTGGTCTGAGGTTAGGTTCGCCAGCAATGACTACACGGGGCTTAGGAGTAGCAGAATTTACCGAGATTGCAAATATTATTAGCGATCGCCTGCTTTCTCCAGATTCCGACGTAGTAACCCAAGATTGTCGGCAACGGGTAGCAGCATTGTGCGATCGCTTCCCCTTATATCCTCACCTGGAAATTCCTGTACCAGCACTAGCATAATTGGGTATGGGGTATGGAAAAGAGGCAGAGGGGCGGGGTGCAGGGGGCAGATGGGAAAAATCAATCCTCTCCCCCGCCTCCCTGCTCCCCCTGCCCCAATTCCCAATTCCCCATTCCCATTACCCATTCCCCATTCCCCATTCCAATGAGTGCAGAAATTATTTGTGTTGGTACTGAATTGCTGCTAGGAGATATCCTCAACGGCAATGCTCAATATTTGGCGCAACAATTAGCGCAGCTAGGTATTCCCCACTACTATCAAACAGTAGTTGGGGACAATCCAGAACGGTTGAAGCAAGTTATAGAAATTGCTATTTCCAGAGCGCAAATTCTCATTTTCACCGGTGGACTCGGCCCCACACCAGATGATCTCACCTGCGAAACCATCGCCGATTTTTTTAAAACCCCTTTGGTAGAAAACCCAGAAATCATCGAAGACATAACCCAGAAATTCGCCCAACGAGGTTGGGTTATGTCACCAAGTAACCGCAAGCAAGCTTTGATTCCCCAAGGTGCAGAAATTCTCCCCAACCCCACAGGAACAGCACCCGGTATCATTTGGCAACCTCGTCCTGAAATCACAATTTTCACCTTTCCCGGTGTTCCCAGTGAAATGTACCCAATGTGGGAAGAAACAGCCATGCCATTTCTCAAAAGTCAAGGTTGGGGTAAAGAAATTATTCACAGTCGGAGTTTAAAGTTTTGGGGTATTGGTGAATCCGCTTTGGCAGAAAAAGTTTCTTCTTATTTGAAGTTGCCAAATCCCACAGTCGCTCCTTACGCAGGTAAGGGGGAAGTAAGATTGCGAGTTTCTGCTAAAGCCACTTCCGAAGCCGCCGCAGAAGAACTAATTGCGCCTATTGAGAAACAACTTAAAGAAATTGCCGGATTGGATTTTTACGGCGTTAATAATGATACTCCTGCTTCTGTTGTCGGTGAGTTATTGCGGGCATCAAAAGAAACCCTTTCAGTAGCAGAATCTTGCACTGGTGGCGGTTTAGGGCAAATGTTGACTGAGATTTCTGGAAGTTCTGATTACTTTTGGGGTGGCGTAATTTCTTATGACAATTCGGTGAAGGTTAAGCTGCTGGGGGTTAACCAGGAAGATTTAGATAAATTTGGGGCGGTAAGTGCTACTGTTGCAGAGCAAATGGCTGTTGGAGTTAAAACCCGCCTTGCAACAACTTGGGGATTGAGTATTACTGGTATTGCTGGCCCCACTGGAGGGACAGATACAAAGCCGGTGGGTTTAGTTTACATTGGTTTAGCTGGGCCAAAGGATGAAGTGACAAGTTTTGAATATCAGTTTGGTACAGTGCGAGGTCGCGCTTTAATTCGTCATGTAAGTGCGAATGCAGCGTTAGATAATCTGCGGCGGAAGTTGTTGACGAGGTAGAAGGTATGTTATCTTTGTCATACATTTGTATGACAAGCGAACCTAACCATGCGAATTAATGCGCGATTAGATGACGAGTATGCTGACAAACTAGCCTTTATTCAACACCAGACTAATCAGGCAGTAACAGATGTAATTAAATCTGCCCTCGAATTGTACTACCAGCAGCTTCAGCAGGAGCAAAAGAATCCTTTCTCAATGCTCACCCAAACAGGCTTTATTGGTTGCGGTGAGACACATCCGGATCTATCTGTAAATTACAAATCAATTTTGAGAGATGGCTTGAAAGCTAAGTATGATCATCGTTGATACTGGCTTTTGGTTAGCCTTAGCAAATCGCAATGACTTTTACCATACTCAAGCAATAACAGTACTTACCAATGTCAACGAACCTCTGATTACGACTTGGGCTGTCGTTACAGAAACTTGCTATCTATTGCTAACAAAGATGGGGAACCACGCCCAAGTAAGTTTGATTAATAACTTATTTTTAGGAGCCTTTACGGTTTTTGATTTGCAACCCCATCATGGTAAACGCATTTGTGAACTGATGGAAAAATATGCGAACTTACCAATGGATCTGGCCGATGCTTCGTTAGTACTTTTGGCAGAACATCTGGGGCATGGAAGAATTTTGTCTATAGATTTCAGAGATTTTAATGCTTACCGTTGGAAAAATCAGTATCCGTTTGAAAATCTAATGGTATATCAGTAATATTTGACACAATTAACTTCTAATCATCAGTCATTCTATACTTATCCATCAGCACAATTAATCAAGGATCGCTTGCTGTATTCTTCAGAGTTTGTTACAAAAGTACAAAGAACTTCTAGAGACCCAAAACTCCAAGTTCCTACTTTGTTTCATGTCTAATGCGAATATAAAAAGTTTAGTAATAAATTATACATAATCATTAGCCATCAGCCATTCTATACCTATCCATCAGCACAATTAATCACGGGATCGCTTGCTGTATTCTTCATGATTTGTTACAAAAGTACAAAGAACTTCTAGAGACCCAAAACCACATGTTCGGCGGACTTACTGGTTTACAAGATCCTAAAGGCACTGATTGGGGTGAGCGGATGCTCAACACGGTCGCCAGCCAAACGATTCGCCACCTGTTTACCCAAAGCGAGTCAGTAGAAGTCTTTGTGCGCTGCTACCCCTCCAGCAAGCTCTTGCAAGGCAGCATTGATAGCTTCAAAATGAGTGGTCGTGGCTTAGTGATTCGGAAAGATTTTGCGGTGGAGGAGATGTCTTTTGAAACCGATGCGGTGGCTATTGACTTCGGCTCGGTTTTAAGTGGCAAACTCAGCCTTAAGCAACCCACTCAAGCGATCGCTCAAGTCATATTATCAGAAGCAGGCATAAACCAAGCCTTTAATGCAGAACTGGTGAAAAAGCGCCTGCTTAATCTCACCGTGCCATCACTGACAGAATTATCTGGCGGTGAACCGATCTCCTTTACGGATGTTCAGATACAGCTATTGCCAGAAAATCGCTTACAGCTTGTAGCAAAAGCAGATTTAAACAATGGCGAACTCGTACCTCTAAGCATGATTTTAACTATAGGTATTGAAAGGCGGCGGCGAGTTTCTTTCAAAGATCCGAAAATTCAACTTGACCAAGTGCCAGAAGCACAACGGGAAATCTCGCAAACCTTGAGCGTGGCTTTGGTAGAAATTTTAGATAATATGGTCGATTTGGATCGTTTTGACCTTGATGGAGTGAAAATGCGGCTCAACCGATTAGAAACTGAAGGTCAAAAACTTATTTTCAGTGGATATGCTGAAATTGAACGTATTCCACATAGCGCTTAATATGATAGTTTCACGCAAATAAGGCAAGTAAAATTTTTAATGTAAGTTCGTCTAACCTCTCCTTACCTTGAACTAAAGTCCAAGTCTGTCCCTTTCCGAGTCGGCGAGGGACAATTTTACGTAGTCAAGATTCAGAGCAAAACACTTGTAGAGACGGCGATTTATCGCGTCTCAAAACCCCAAAATTTTTGCCAATAGCCCTTAAATGAACCGTATTGTATTATGAATAAGCAGTCGAATTCAGGTTTTTTTAGCATTTTTGTGCAAAGCTCTAAAACAAAATTAAATACCGCCTAGATGGTTCTAGGCGGTATTGTAAATCTTTCAGTTTTTAAAAGAGTTGGAGTTAGGAATTATGGATTATAAATTGCAAGCAATTCTTATCCATTATTGATTGCTCATCACTTTTTATCTTCCCACGCCTACATATTGGAATCCAGCCCGGATCATTGCTTCGGGGTCGAGGAAGTTACGACCATCAATGATAACTGGGTGAGCCATCAATTTTGCCATCTTCACATAGTCGAGAGTGCTGAACTGCTGCCATTCGGTAACGAGTACTAAGGCATCGCAGCCGTCAGCTAATCTTTCGGCATCGGTTTCTACTAACACGCCAGAAAGACCATGACGCATACCTGTTTGGGAAATAATAGGATCGTAAGCTTTAACTTTGGCTCCTAGTCTGTTTAGCTGCTCAATTAAAATCAGGGCTGGAGCATCGCGCAAGTCGTCGGTATCTGGCTTGAAAGTCAGTCCGAGTAGTCCGACTGTTTTGCCTTTGAGAATTTTCAGAACTTGTTGGAGTTTCTCCAAAGCAATCAAGCGTTGGCGTTCGTTAACACTGACAGCAGCTTTCATTAGCTGGGCTTCATAACCATAATCATCAGCAGTGTGAATCAGAGCCGAAACATCTTTGGGAAAGCAGGAACCACCCCAACCGATACCAGCTTGTAAAAACTTGTTACCAATGCGGGAGTCTAAACCAATACCTTTGGCTACTTGGGTGACATCAGCACCGACGCGATCGCAAATATTAGCAACTTCGTTAATAAAACTAATCTTAGTGGCTAAGAAGGCATTAGCGGCGTATTTAATCATTTCCGCCGAACTCAAGTCTGTTGCCAGAATTGGCACTGGGGGCAAAGATTGATCCTCAGCGTACTTGCGTTCCACAATTGGGGCATACAGTTGTTGCATTAAGGCTACTGCTCTTTGGCTATTGCCTCCTAGTACAATGCGATCGGGGTTGAAAGTGTCGTGAACTGCCGAACCTTCGCGCAAAAACTCTGGATTGCTGACTACATCAAACTCGGCTACAAACTCAGGTAATTTATCATCACTTGGCACACCACCTGCGGGTATCAGTGTTTTCTGACGCTCTGCAACACCATCTAGAACAAGCATCCGTACCCAGTCACCTGAGCCAATGGGGACTGTAGATTTATTCACTATCACTTTATAACCACCGTTGAGATTTTCCCCAATCCCACGGGCTACAGCTTCGACGTAACGAGTATCACTTTCACCAGTGGGTAAAGGTGGTGTTCCCACCGCAATAAACAGAATTTCACCGTGGGCAACTCCAGCAGCAAGATCGCTTGTAAAATGAATCTTCTGTGTTTGAATGGCAGACTGCATAATTTCTGAGAGTCCCGGCTCAAAAATTGGGGACTGTCCAGACTTCATTAACTTAACTTTTTCTTCGTTGTTGTCTACGCAAATTACATCATGCCCAATATGAGCCAAGCAAGCACCTGTAACTAAACCAACGTAGCCAGTACCAATTACGCAAACACGCATTCTTTAACTCCCTAATTTTTTTGGTGTAGTCTTCAAAAAGAAGTTATCAATATGACACTTAACACACAGTTAGAAAACTCAGTAACTAAGCATACCAGCTACCCTTTGAGTGAGCCTGCATGAGAATTCAGAGCAACGCTAGGCGCTACGCTACTTAGTTGGTTGAATTATTGACATCGCCTTGAATGCGATCGCGGAAATCTTCTATTGTCAGTTTTAACCCCTCTTGCAGAGGAATGGTAGGTTCCCAATTTAACCAAGTCTTTGCCTTAGTGATATCAGGCTGACGACGGCGGGGATCGTCCGAAGGTAGTGGCTCGAATTTAATCTGTGCATCTGGATTGATCATGTTCTGCACAGCTTGTGCCAACTGTAAAATCGTGTATTCACCAGGATTGCCCAAATTCATTGGGCCAATATACTCGCTATTCATCAGGCGGATGAATCCTTCTACCAAATCGGAAACGTAGCAGAAACTCCGAGTTTGCGAACCATCTCCGTACACGGTTAAAGGATTACCCCGCAAGGCTTGAACTATAAAATTGCTCACCACCCGACCATCGTTTTCTAACATTCTCGGGCCATAAGTGTTAAATATCCGCACAACTCGAATATCAACTTTATTTTGTCTGTAGTAATCAAATGCTAAAGTCTCAGCAATTCTTTTACCTTCGTCGTAGCATGAACGTATCCCAATGGGATTAACGCTACCCCGATACTCTTCAGTTTGGGGATGAACTTCTGGATCTCCGTATACTTCACTCGTTGAAGCCAAGAAAAATCTAGCTTTCACACGTTTAGCCAGCCCCAACATATTCAGGGTTCCCATGACGTTAGTTTTAACGGTTTTAACTGGGTTGTACTGGTAATGTACTGGTGAAGCAGGACAAGCTAAATGATAAATTTGATCTACTTCTAACCGAATTGGTTCGGTAATATCGTGGCGGATAAGTTCAAAGTACGGATGACCTAACCACTTAAGAATGTTACGTTTATGGCCAGTGTAAAAGTTATCCAAGCATATTAATTCATGCCCTTCATTCATTAATCGGTCGATGAGATGGGAACCAATGAACCCAGCACCGCCCGTCACCAAAATTCTCATAGTTTCCCAGTTACTTACAAATATTTTCAGTACCTATTGCACTTACTTTTAGATTACCCAGCTTGGGGACAAAAATACAGAACTCAAAAAAGAACAAGGCTTAATCAAAAAGTATTGTTGAACTTACTTATTTTTCTAAGGTTATAACCTTGTGATGTTTTTACCTACTTCTTTAATAATTTAACTAGCAAAATAACAAACTTAGTCTCAATATTGTCAGTCTTCTACTTAAAGTTCATCAAATCTTCAATAATATAAAGTGTTTTGCGGTTATTGGTGTTCTCAGTTGGATGCAAAGCAGTAAAGAATTGACTGTAGGAATATCTATATATTCTTACAGTCAATTCTTTTGTTGCAAAGCTTTTTTTGAATACAGATCGCAGCCCCAGTTCACTCAGATAGACTAAAATCTGCTTGATATTATACAGCAGATGTAATACTAGTAACCGTGTTAGACATAACTGCATTTGTGGTTTGGGTGCGCTGCGGTTCTCCAAGCATGACAATGGAGCAGGTTAGTTGTCTGGCTAACTGGGTTGTAACATCGCTAATGGCTAACCCTCCAGGACTGGTACGATTGCGTATAAAAGGTAAAACAACTAAATCATATAATCGTGCTGCCTGCAAAATTGCTTGGGCAACATTTTCATGGGCGATAATTTGAATTTCTGGAGCATTAGCCAAAGCTAAATTAGATACCATTAGGGAGAGGTGCGATCGCCTCCAAGCAATTTTACTGGAACTCGTGCGGCGATCGCACACATTTAACACAGTAATGTGGCTCTGATTAGCCTCTGCCAGCATCTGGGCAAATTGTACAGGCTGTAATATGGGTGCTGTTAAGTTTTCTACTGGTACTAAGATGCGCTGAATTTTTTTCGGTGATTCTACTAGACGTGTTACTGCTACTGGACAATGGGATGCCCAAAGCACACCATCAATCACATTCCCAAATAAACGCGCTCGTAACCCAGTCCGTTTACCCCAACCCATCACAATTAAATTAGCCTTTTGTTCGCGGGCGGCTCGGCTAATTCCTTGAGCAAAGGCATCATCAATTCGCAGCATTGGTTCTGCGGTAACACCTAATAATCGACTGTGTGTCGTGGCTTTGGTCAATAACTGCTCACTGCGTTGTAGAGAAGTTTCTAACTGTGGTGCATCCATTTGAGCCGCAGCAGTTGCGATCGCCAGTGGTATAATTTTTCCCTGAGACTGACGCGCTAATAAGGCTGCCATTTCAATTAAATGCTGTTCGGTATGAGGATTATAGACAGGTACGACTATCGTAAAAGCGCTGTCTCTCTCTGGTGCATTCTGATCAGGTAGAGGTGGTGCTGGATCTTCCTCTGGTAAGGAATTCAAACCAACAGCTATTCGACTGGTTATCAACGGCCCCAAAGTTGATGTGACAACCATTAAGACAATGACACTGTGTAATACTTCTAGTGGCAGCAACCCAGCTCGATATCCCACTAACGTCGCTGCTAAGGTTGTACCAACCTGGGGAAGTGATAGCGACCAGATGGTTAGCGTTTCTTGCCACTTGTAGCGGTAAACCAGTTTTGTGAACAATGCTGCAATCAATTTACTGCCAATCAAACCGACTATCATCAACAGCGTTAACTTGAGCGTATCCAGGTTGTTCACAAAGGTGGATAGATTGATCAGTAAGCCAAGGTCAACAAAGAAAATGGGAATAAACAACACACTGCCAATAAATACCACCTTTTCTTTGACAGGGCCTTCACCCACAGCTTCATTCACAGCCAAACCCGCTAAAAAAGCACCAACTATTTTTTCTACCCCAATCAATTGAGCGCCTACAGCCGCCAGAAATACGGAAAGTAATACAAACAAAAACTTGTTTCCTTCATCATCTCCAGACCGCTTGAAAAATTCCTTACCTGCCCAATCAAAGCCTGTAACAACGGCAACAGAGTAAATAATTAACCAACCCGACAAGGTGAGTAGTTTAGCAAAGCTGAATGCTCCAGCATGAGTGATGCCTACACAAACGCCTAAGATCAGTACTGCCCCAATATCTGTAAAAATCTTGGCTCCAATGACAACAGTAATAGCTTTATTATTTACTACTCCCAAACGGCTGATTATGGGATATGCCAAAAGAGTATAGGAAGTGAATAAAGAGCCAATTAAAATTGAAGTATTCCAGCCATAGCCTAAAATCAGCCCTACTAAGCTTCCTATTATCAAGGGAACCATGAAAGTCAAGCTAGCAAACCCAAAGGCACGACTTTTTTGGCGACGGAACTTTTCGAGATCAACTTCTAGCCCTGCGACAAAGAGTAAATAAATTAACCCAATATCTGATAGTAGGTTAATCATCGGTGAGTCAGACTGAAATAAATTCCAGCCTGAAGGCCCAAGTACTAGCCCGGAGAAAACCAAACCCACTAATCCTGGTAATCTTAGCCGCTCAAACATGATCGGGATAACTAAGATAACCACCAGCAAAATAGCAAAGGGAACAATTGGTTCCTTGCCAAGAACTTGGGAAGTTGGTTCCAGAACAAGAACTTGTGATATGAGTTCCATCATGTAGGAATTGAAGGGGCTATGGTAAAACTGCGATTACCTTGGGGCGATCGCCTGATGGATATAAAATGGGTAAGCCACCTGACGAAAAATTAAAAATATTAACTTACACTAACTAGGCAATTGTCTAAGAACTAACTACCTACGGATGGATTTGACTTAAAATAAACCGCAAGCGATCGTAGTCGTCTTTAAGTAGCACACTTAGGTTACGCCCAGCTTTAATTAGCCATTCTCGGTCAGCTTTGCGTAACTGGTATACATCTCGAATAGCAGCTGCGGTCAAGGACTCGACTGGCGCACCATTAATACAAAGTAGTGTCCGCAAAAAATTTAGTTCTTCAGTAAATTTAACGATCGCTTCTGGTTCACACCGATAAACAGCTTGATGAATTTGCGGGGGACGGGGTGGTAGATACTGATATATTCTTTGGTTATAACCTTGATTCTGGGAAGATTGTTCAAATCCTACGATTGCAGCCCGAAATTCTGTTCTCAACATGGCAAATATCTGGGGTTGTTCCTCGCGTAAGTCTTGCAATGACAACCCCAAAGCCCTAGCCCTGTGTACAGAATCTATAGGCATAGTAGTGGCATAATATACCACAGCATAAACTTGATTACCAGATTCTTCATCTACAGAACAAACCCAACTACCAAAGGGTGGCATGGAAGGAAAGCTTAAATCTTCTGGTTCTAAACACTGAGCTAAAAATTCGGTACTAGTAGTCTCAATCACCTCCGCAATGTGGTTGGGATGGCGATCGCCAGTAGCAAACTGTGGTAGTGGGAGGCGCATGGGAGTGCTGAGTGCTGAGTTAAGAGTTAGGAGTTAGGAGTTAGGAGTTGAGGAATCATAACTCCTAACTCCTAACTTCTCATTCCTAACTAAGTGTTATTTGGCTTTTTTACGTCCGGCTATGGTCTCTACAAGTTCCAATTCGCTCAGGCGAAAGGTAACTAATTTATCCCAGTTACCACCTTCAAATAATACGGCTACTTTGCCATCGGTCAGTCGTTGCACGAGTCCTTCGTAGCGATAATAGGTATCTGCGGGATTCTTGACGCGAACAGTTGCTCCAGGCAGAATCATGTTTTTAGCCTCGCTTGTTTCCTTTTAATAGCTTAATACTTGTTATTAGTCATTTGTCGTTGGTTCTTACAAATGACTAATGACCAATGACTAATGACGAATCAATAATACTTCTGCCTTTGGCGAAAATTTGCTACCGATTCTACTATTCCCAAGGAAATGAAGTTGGTCAGCATAGCAGAACGCCCATAACTCATCCAAGGTAAAGGTATTCCTGCCACAGGTGCTAGACCTACAGTCATGCCAACGTTCACAATCACCTGAAACACGATCATAGATAAAACGCCAATAGCCAGCAAGGAACCAAAGTTATCTTTGGCGGTTTGGGCAACATGCAGCAGACGGAGGCAAATTAAGCAGAAGACAAACAGCACTAACAAACAACCAACAAAACCGAATTCTTCTCCGACTGCGGAGAAAATAAAGTCTGTATGCTGTTCGGGTACAAAATTCAGTTGCGTCATTGGCCCCTTGAACAGACCCCATCCCCAAATTTCACCAGCACCAATGGCAATACGAGATTGGATTAAGTGATACCCAGCACCCAGTGGATCGTGATCGGGATCCATGAATACAGTTAGCCGAGCTTTTTGATATGGTTTTAGAATATGGTTCCAAGCGAAGACTCCTAATTCGCCACCCAGTATATTGAGAGTCCACGCGCCGATCGCACTGCAACCAAATCTACGCCAAGGGAGAGTTTGCCAGCCCAAAATAGCCATCGCAAATGACCAAACTATTCCCAATGGGCCAAAAGATAGTTCTTTGAATAAAATTATTGGCTCTGATAAAGGCCAAGATATACTAAACAAAATGGCTGCAACCACAGGAGAAATCAGCAGAATTAACCAGCCTGGGTTAGCATTTGCCCAATAAAGCATTCCTAAGACGATCGCACCAAATACCAATGATGTTGCTAAATCTGGTTGCAAAAATACTAATCCCCAAGGTATGGCGGTAATTGCCAGAACTCGGAAAACACCTTCAAGGCTAGAAGCAGTACGCCTGTGTAGCAAAGCTGCTAAGGTAACGATCATGCCGACTTTGGCAAATTCTGAGGGTTGCACGTTAAAGCCAGCGATACTAATCCACCTCTGTGCCCCTTTAGCGCTAGTACCAGCTATCATCACCGCAATTAAGCTGAAATTCGTTAGTGAGTATGTTACCCAGTGCCACTGCATTAAGAATTCGTAGCGGATGCGAGATAACAATAGGGCTATAACCACGCCGATACCCGCTACCATCCAGTGCCACCACCAATCAGTTACTGGCTGCTTCAGTTCCGTACTGAGAATCATGATGCCACCAAAGATACTGATAGCAACTGGCAAACAAAATAGTAGCCAATCTACATTTTGCCAGGGCTTAACCCAAGACTTCCAGCGAATTTTGGGGAGCGATCGTTTTAATAACATTGTGCCAATTTAGACTTTTTTAATTGTTGGGAATTGGGAATTGGGAATTGGTTATTTCGCCTCTGCTTCCCCTACTCCTTTGTCCCCAATCTCCAGTCCCTAGTATTCCCAGTACATAGCCCAGGAAGCAGATAGAAATTAAAATTAATTATGTCAACGCAGCAACTGATACTTTACCAGCAATGGTAAGAGCGATCGCAGTTAATGCTTTTGCCGAAGCTGAATCTGGATCGCCAACAACTATCGGCACACCACTGTCACCACCAACTCGTGTGGAAATTTCTAGCGGTACGCACCCCAACAGTGGTACTCCCAATTCGGTGGCAGTTTTGGAGCCTCCACCAGAACCAAAGATGTCATAGTGTTTATCTGGTTGATCGGGGGGGATAAAATAGCTCATATTTTCCACAATCCCCAATACCGGGACATTCATCTGCTGGAACATCCGTAATCCCTTGCGAGAATCTAATAGGGCTACAGTTTGCGGCGTGGTGACAATTACCGCCCCGGCCATTGGCACTGCTTGAGTTAAAGTTAACTGAGCATCTCCGGTTCCCGGTGGCATATCTACAATCAAATAATCCAGTTCTCCCCATTGCACTTGATAGAGAAACTGGCGAATTACGCCATTGAGCATAGGCCCCCGCCAAATGACTGGTTGATCTCGGTCAATCAAAAAGCCCATTGAAACTAATTTGACACCGTGATTAAAAGCAGGCTCCAGAATATCACCTGTTTCAGTGGAACGCACCACAATTTGGGCATCAGCTAGACCCAGCATAGTGGGATCGTTGGGGCCGTAAATATCAGCGTCTAACAAGCCAACTTTCGCCCCAGTTTGAGCTAGAGCTACTGCTACATTCACCGCCACCGTACTTTTACCAACGCCACCTTTGCCACTGGAAACAGCAATGATATTTTTCACCCCAGAAATACCAGTGCGGTCAGGCAAACTTTTTTGTTGGGGTGTTTCTGCGGTTACTTCTATGCTGACATCTGTAACGCCTGGGAGTTTTTTGACAGCTTTCTGACAGTCTTCGACGATAAATTCACGTAAAGGACAGGCAGGAGTGGTCAACACTAAAGTGAAACTAACCTTGCCACCGTCAATTTTGACGTTGCGAATCATATTCAGTTCCACCAGACTTTTGCGGAGTTCTGGGTCTTCCACTGGACGCAAAATTTCTAGGACAGAGCGAGAATCGAGGACATCGTACATAAAAATTTAAAATTCAAAATGAATAAATACACTTGTGGCGAACATCTTAGCTATTAACTCGATGTTTTCTTAAGTAAGGTCAGCTTAGTGTTTTCACTGTCAATGCCGTAATCAAACTTAGCAAATGGCATTATTACCTAATAGAATCTTAACTTTCTTTGGGCATTGGGCATTAGCCTGGATTTCTCACTTGTGAGAAATCTAAGGGGTGTGGGAGGTGTGGGAGGATGGGGAAGAAGTCTTACCCCCACACTCCCCACACTCCCCACACTCCCCACACTCCCCACACTCCTTTGCTCCCCAATCCCCTTTACCTAAAAATCAAAACAACTGTCATCAAGAGATTTCTTCTTCCCAGATACCGTTGGTAATGCCGTCTTTTCTGCTGCTTCTACTAAAGACCGTGCTACTCGGTCTACATAAGGACGGGATAAAGACCAAATCAGGGGCGATAACCACCCCCGTAGCGTTACAGAATAAGATAAACAAGTACCACAAACAGTTGACTCTACTTGATAAGTCACCCGTTCCTCTATCCCTGGAATTGCCAGGACTCGGATACTCAGCATCTCCTTGTGACTGACACGCTCCACAAAAATACGGATGGGAATTGGTGAAAAGCGTGTTACAGCATGAAAAATCAATCCTGGTTTCGGTACTAATCCGTAGGGTACATTAGTACTCTTAAGTAGTGGATGCCAGGAAACATCTGTTAAGTCAGCGACTTTTTGCCATAGTTCATCTACAGAAGCAGAACTAATCTCTCGATACGTCCGCACCAGAGAAGCGCAAAACCGACGACGTTTGCGGTGGATGAATTTGGATAACCAATCTTGCATTTTCCTAATCCTCCTCCCTAGACACTTTCTGGCAACTCTGGTATTGTGTGCAACTACGCTCAGTTGCTGAAGTACCAAATGAGCGAAATAGTTAAAATTAACAAAATAAAACTCAGTCAATATACAAGCCTATACGCATTTGAGGGAAAATAACTCTAGTGATGGCCATCAATCGTATAAATGCTTAACCAGTAAGAAAAAAGCGGGTTGTGCAAATAGAGCTTGATTTTTGGCGCGTGTTTCCCCCAAATTTTTAAAATTAAGAAATTTGTGGCTTTCTGGAAATTGTAATTTAGGTTCGGGAATCTATGTTGACCAACTCGCAAACACCAACTGTAGCAGTAGAATCATCCAAGTCTTTGCCAGCACCTGGCGCTCAGATGAGAGTCAGTCAGTTTATGAAACAACTGCAAGACGAAATTACTGAATCATTGGCAAAACTAGATGGTGTGGCTAAGTTTAATGAAGATAGTTGGGAACGCCCTGAAGGGGGTGGAGGGCGATCGCGCGTGCTGCGAGAAGGTGCAATATTTGAACAAGCAGGTGTAAACTTTTCTGAAGTTTGGGGTTCCCATTTGCCAGCCTCAATTTTAACCCAACGCCCTGAAGCCGCAGGACATGGCTTTTATGCCACGGGTACTTCAATGGTGTTACATCCTCACAATCCTTACGTGCCCACAGTTCATCTAAATTATCGCTACTTTGAAGCGGGGCCCGTGTGGTGGTTTGGTGGCGGTCTTGACTTGACACCTTATTACCCGTTTGCCGAAGATGCGGCACATTTACACAAAACATTAAAACAAGCTTGTGACAAACACCACCCAGATTATTACCAAGTATTTAAGAAGTGGTGTGATGAATATTTTTACCTCAAGCATCGTGATGAGACACGGGGTGTAGGTGGTCTGTTTTTTGATTACCAAGATGGTCAAGGTGCTTTATATCGCGGGCCAAACCCCGATGGGGAAGCAGCTATTCATAGCAACCAGGTGGGAACACCAGAAACCCGCAATTGGGAAGATTTGTTTGCTTTTGTGCAAGACTGTGGCAGAGCATTTTTACCAGCCTACGTACCTATTGTAGAACGGCGACATGGGATGGAATATGGCGATCGCCAACGGAATTTTCAACTCTATCGCCGGGGACGGTATGTAGAATTTAACTTGGTTTATGACCGAGGTACTATTTTTGGTCTGCAAACCAACGGACGCACCGAATCAATTCTCATGTCCCTACCACCTTTAGTGCGCTGGGAATACGGCTATCAACCGGAACCCAATTCCCCCGAAGCCGAGTTGTATGAAACCTTCCTTAAGCCTCAAGATTGGATTAACTGGACACCACCTCAATAGTGCTTGTTAGCGGTAGCGGAGCTTTTAGCCTGTGCGGAGTTAGGAGTTTTCCCTATCTCCCTCATTTTCTTAGTCTCTGCCACTCCTCGTTTAAAATTGCTACTCAGTACTGATTTAGTGAGTTAAACTACTAAAGTTAAGCACCTAGCAGAAAAAGGTGACAATTTTAGCTATAGCTTGTTAATCTCAAGTGACAGCGTTAGACAATTCTGTAACTACCTAATCTTAAGAGGAATGCCACGGGGAGGGCTTTAGTGATTCATATAGACCAAAAAACTTATACAACCCAAGACGGAAACACCGTTATTGTCTTAACACCAGCAGGTCGCCTAGACATTACCACTGCTTGGCAATTTCGCCTGAAGTTACAAGAGTGTATTTCCAAACTCAGCCGCCATGTAGTTGTAAATCTGGCTCAGGTGAATTTTATTGATAGTTCTGGCCTCACATCTTTGGTAGCTGGAATGCGTGATGCTGATAAAGTCAAGGGCAGTTTCCGCATCTGCAATGTACATCCAGAAGCCAAACTCGTGTTTGAAGTGACGATGATGGATACTGTCTTTGAAATCTTTGAAACAGAAGATGAAGCTTTAGAAGGTGTACCTCGTAGTATGGCTAGCTAAAGAAGAGTTAGAAGTTAATAGAAACTTCATAACTCGTAACTCATGAATGATAGGTTTATCTTATTGAATACTGATTCCGCTTGGTGTAGCGATAGGGGCCCATAATCGCTCCCCAAGTTGCTTTTCCAGTTTCTGGATCAATTCCTTTGTCGTAGCTGTGAAATTCTGCCGCAGTGGTTTCAAAGCCCAACGAAACATAGATGCTATTACCAAGATAAGTAAAGCTGCAACGAGTGTCTGGTTGTGGTGTGGCGGTAAACTTATAGCGATCGCCAGCTAATGCTTCGTGAGTTACTGTCAGTATACAACCTGGTAGTAAATCTAATTGTTCGGGTGTCAGTGTGTTCAGTAGAGCAGGGTTATTGCCTGCGCCTCTTAACGCATCTGGATCTTGAGGTATATAGTATTGTACTTCCAGAGATGTGTGAGAGTTGCTACCCTGACGCAACCGCATAATTCTCTGACGGTAAGGTTTATCTAGGTTAATTACGCTAGCTTGTTCGGCAAACAAGGTGATGCTATCTTCTGTGAACAAATTCACTGGTCTTTGCCACATTCGGAGATGCACATACCAAACTGGTTCTTCTATAGCTTGTTCTCGATTATCAAATTCACCAGCTAGGTACTCACCTAAAGCAATTAACTGTGGCGAGAAGTTCATAAATTCAATAAAAAAAATCATTAAGGAGAAATATTTCTGGCTAGTTTTTTAGAGGAAAAGGTCTTAATCCCCTGTGGTTACTAGCTTATAAAATACTTTTGATTTGTTTATATTGTAGATGAAACCGTCACAAGTCAAAAGCTCAACTTGGCAAAGTAGCCTTTAAGCGAGAAAATAAAGATACGTCGCCCTTAACATTTTCTTTGTGAATAACGTCCGTACTGTCTCTGATACAAAACGAACTTTTTACAATCTTCATACCCGTCCGATTAACACTATTTATCGTCGGGTAGTAGAAGAATTGATGGTAGAAATGCACCTGCTGTCAGTAAATATCGATTTTAGCTACAATCCAATTTATGCCTTGGGTGTCGTCACAACTTTTGACCGCTTCATGGAAGGCTATCAACCAGAACGGGATCAAGAATCAATTTTTAACGCCTTATGTCAGGCTATAGAAACAGATCCACAACGCTATCGACACGATGCCCAAAGATTGCAAGCTGTAGCTAAAGGTTTGCCTGTTAAAGATTTAATTGGGTGGCTAGCCCAAACTACTTACTTAGATAGAGATACTGACTTGCAAACACAACTGCAAGCGATCGCCAACAATCCTAACTTTAAATACAACCGTTTGTTCGCAATTGGTTTATTTTCGTTATTAGAACAGTCAGATCCGGAATTAGTCAAAGATGAAAAGCAACTAACTGAGGCGCTAAAAGCGATCGCAGCTGGCTTGCACGTATCTGATGACAAACTCAACAAGGATTTGGAATTATACCGTTCTAACCTAGATAAGATGGCGCAAGCGCTGGTAGTAATGGCAGATATGCTCTCAGCCGATCGCAAAAAACGCGAACAACGTAAACAACAATCAACGACTCCCGTTGCTCCCCCAAGTTCCAACGAATAGTTAGGAGTTAGGAGTTAGGAGTTATTAACAATTAACTCCTAACTTCTAACTCATCACTATTGATTTTAAACACCCAATAATTTGTAGATTAAGCTGTTAATTATAGTCAGCGTAAATGCTCCAATAACAGCACTCCAAATACCGTAACGTAAGCGAAAGCCCTCTACTAACCAAGCAGCAATACTAAAGCAAACTACGGCAATCATAAATGTGAAAATGCCGGATAGTAAATCCAATGTAAGTAAATTGGGGACTGCAAAAACGAGGCTTAAAATCGGTCTGACTATTGCCGTCACGATACCAAGCACTGCGGCAGAAAGAAAGGCTTTACCAGGAGTATCAATTTCAACTCCTAAAGGTAATTTACTAATTATCAACAGGCTGATAGCTGTTACTACCCAAACAATTAAAAGCGTAACGATATTCATGCCACAACCCCTGAAACGTGAATGGCAATTGGTGATAAATTCCTTCAGTTTATCGGTGGAAAAATTTTTAAAGCTCAACCAATTATTTGTAAGTTAGCAGAAATTTCATTGCTAACCGAATTTTGTTTTAGATATCTTTAGGATTGAGAAAAAGCTCCAGGGGGAAAGGGGGCAGGGGAGGTAGGGAGACAAGGGGGAATTATTGAACAAATCTCTTCCTTGTCTCCCCCCTCTTCCTTGTCTCCCTTGTCTCTTATTCATGCCCCATGCCCTTATTTCATCTTTTAAGAGGTGCTTGTGTTTGTTTGGGTGCTACAGGGG
Organism: Nostoc sp.; assembly: GCF_036917775.1. GTDB lineage: Bacteria > Cyanobacteriota > Cyanobacteriia > Cyanobacteriales > Nostocaceae > Nostoc. The sequence continues at coordinate 35,149 of NZ_JBALEQ010000053.1, read as the reverse complement.
CTTGGGATGCTGGTGGGTTGGAAATACCAGGATTGATAGGACTGATGCCTTGCTCGGTTGGAGGCTGACTTACACCAGGTAAGGGTACGGAATTAGGTGCTAAGGGAAATTTAGGGGTAATATTCCCTTCGGGATTGATGCCTGGAACTGGGGCTATACCAGGATTGACTGGGAAAGAGGGGATATTCGGCTGATTGAGTGAGTTTGTGAGTGGTTGAGATGGGCCAGGAATAATTCCTAAAGAAACGCGATCGCCTCCTACTTGCCGTAGCAAATCCAATGTCTCAATCACATCATTATAAGTTGCTGTCCGCGAAGCATTTAGCACCACAACAGCACTCGGGTTTGCTTGAAGATATTGTTTTAGCCTTACTCCCAAATCATCGCGTTTTACTGGCTGTTTTTCTATGTAAGTATTACCAACGGCATCGATAGTTACAATCAGACTTCCACTTTGTGATGTTATTGCAGATACTGTACTAGGGCTGGCTTTGGGCAAATCAACATTTATTGCCTGTTGCCGTGTAAATTGTAAAGCCGCCAACAAAAAAAACGTCAGGATACAAAAAACGACATCAATTAAAGGGATGATTTGAATTTGGACTTCTTCAATTGGGGTATGTAGATTAACTTTCATTTTCTCAATTTAATCGCCTGCTTGGGGGTTTAATTCTTGACTAATTAGGTAAATTTGGGGGTTCAGGAGGTTCAGGCAACCTAGTCTTTCCTGGCTTGCGGGGTGGAGTGAAATTTTCCCGGACAATTGGTGATGTAATATTACTAAAATCAGGGGGGGACTGGCGGTAGAGTAATTCCATCTCATTCCCTGCTTTCCGAAAAACTTTGACTTGGTTGACTACAAAACTTTGAAATAGGCGATAAAATACCAAGCTAATAATGGCAACTATTAACCCAGTTGCCGTACTAATTAAAGATTCACCAATACCAGTAGTTACCCCGGCGGTAGATTCAGTTCCCAAATCGCCAATCCGAATTGAGCGCAGAGAGTGAATTAGACCTAAAACAGTACCTAATAATCCCAGCAGGGGCGCAAGGGCAATCACAGCTTCTAAAAGCTTTTCGCCGCGCCGCATTCCAGCCAATTCATCTTCTGCTGTAGCCTCAAGTGCTAGTCGAAAGGTTTCCACATCAGTTTTTGGAAAACGTAAGGGGGCATAAAGAAAACGCCCGACAGGTTGATGGCTTGCAAGTTTCGCAACGTCAGCAGCTTCTTGCCAATTATCTTGGGCAGCATCCAGAATGCGATCGACTATTTGCTTTTCCTGAGTCAAAATTCGCAGCCAGAACCACAGACGCTCAAAAATCACACTCAAAGATAGAATCGACAGGACAAGTAGAGGCCACATCGCTGGCCCGCCCTTATAAAATAAATCTAAAATATCCACTGTTTAAGTTTCCTCCCTCCATGACTAGAGCAAATGTGCTAAGGCATTTTAATTCTAGAGATTAATGCAAAATGAGGGACTTCCGAAATATAAATTTCTCGAAAAGCTAAAAAGACACTCTAAGCATGGCGTATTTAACTTAGCCTGCTGGACAAATTTGCTGCTGGGTTGCCATAATCTTGAATTAATACAATCACTGTCTAATTTGTCAAACCCTTGCGGTATTAAACTCTTATGGACAATTACAAAATAGGTTTTTGATGACAGATTACGAGTAGCGTCTTCCCGACTAACTAGGGCGGTTATTCGCACCGGGAATTTTTAAGATTATTTGTCAAAATTAAAGATAACTGGAGGTTCAAAATATGAAATTTTCAATCCAATCACTTTATACCTGGTATCGCGATGTTCTCCGTAACCCCAAGTACCGTTGGTGGGTTATTTTAGGAACGTTGGTCTATTTGGTCAGCCCATTTGATGTTCTCCCAGATTTTATACCCGTTGTGGGACAGATTGACGATGTTTTCCTTTTGACTCTGCTAGTTAGTGAGGTATCTGGGCTAGTAATTGAGGGATGGAAGGCTCGTAAGGGTGATGTGGGTACTGAAGTGCCTAATAGTACTGAGGGTTCTACCTCTAGTGGAAGCACAATTGATGTTGATGCTGTTTCTGTTAAGTAGTTTTAATAAAACCCCTGCTTTTGGAATCTGAGGTGGGGGATATTTTTTTAACGCAAAGGGGCGCGGAGGGAAGCGCAGAGGTTCGCGGAGGATGAGAGGGAGTGAGAGGAGGAGTTAGAGGTTGTTGGCTATGCGTTTGATGCCTTCTTTGAGGTGGAGGACGTTAAAGTTGAGGAGAAGACCTAGTTTGCAGTTTGCTAGTTTGAGATAGGTTAGAAGTTGAACTGAGTGAATCGGGTGGAAAGATTCTACAGATTTAATCTCTACAATGACTTGGTTTTCGACAATCAAATCTAATCTATAAACGCATTCCAATTGCACATCTTGGTAAACCAAAGGCAATGGAATTTGCTTACCAACACTTAACCCTGCCTTCTTCAATTCATAATCCAAACACTCCTCATAAGCCGACTCCAACAAACCAGGCCCCAAAGCAGTATGAACCCTCATCGCACAACCAATAATCACCCCACTCAAATCATTCTCTCTCATCCTCTGCGCTCCTCTGCGTTTCCCTTTGCGCCCCTCTGCGTTTAAAAATCCTTCACAAATTCCGTCAAGAACCTAAACGCCTTCAAAATATAACTAGCGCAATCTCTAGGAGAGGTGTTGTAAAACGATCGCCACGCACTCGCCTTATCCTCATCATAGCGATCGCTGCGTTGACTATGATTTTCTAGCCACGCCAATCGCACTGCGTGTCCAATCAACACATCTAACACAATATATTCTTCGATTTGTAGCTTGGGATTATTAGCTGCGATCGCTCCTAATTCGATTAATGCTTCAATATTAACTTGGCGGTATTCTGGAGCTTCAATTTTATTCAGCAAATGCTCAACCAAGAGAGCAAAATTTCTTTCCCCTGCTGTCATCTCGGACAACATTATCTCACTATCTAAACGATTGCGGCGCTCTAGTTTATCCCCAATTACTAGACCCTTGCAATGTTGCATTAATAGCCAAACCTGCTTGAAAAAGTCTTTTGGTACGCGCCCCGTCGCACCCTCGGCTTGACGAAACCGCCGCCAACCACCTGGTGGAACTTCTATTTCTTCAGCGATTCCTGGTAACACCACCCAAGCAATATCACTTTCTTTTTGTTTGACGTGCAGTGATTCTTGTTGGCGTAACAGGTTACTCATGCCAGTATATCCAGTTAATACCTGACGCAAGCGCATTTTCACTTCAAAGGGTGAAAGTTGCATTAAGCGATCGTAAGCTTCATCTTGAGTAACGTGTAACTCCCGCGCTAGTTCGCTGGTGAGCAATAAGATGAGATAGCCGACTCTCAGCGTGAGTAGTCCCTGAAATAATTGGGATTCTGAGCGAATTAAGATACCAAGATAGATTAAAATCTCTTGAGTTAGGACGCGATCGCGGATATCTTCACGACAAAAATGATTAATTTTATCGGCAATTTCATCGTGTGACATGGGTACGCTAATCAAGGACGCTTCACTGTAAGCTTTACCCACAGCAATTTGCTTACCTCGCACCAAAATACTCGTGACTGCATCTGATAGGCTGATATCAACCATTTGCCTTAACCCCGCAGCCCGACGTACCACTGCCCAAATACCTAAATCTCCAGCTTTGGTATACACTTCATCGAGTAAATCGGCTACGGTTACAGGATATCCTGGGCCGCCATACCCCGTATCAAAGTTCATGCCTTGCAAGCGAGTTAAAGTTTGCAGTAACTCAATTTGTTCGTAGATATTCTCTGAAGCACGCAAAGAAGAAAGTAATAATCCGAAATTGGTTTCATACTCCATCTTAAATTCTTGAGTATGCCCTAAGCGCCAGTTTTTCTCAGGATGATAAGCCAAATAATAGCAACGTGGGCCAGCATTTCTCACTGGCGATCGCGAGAATTCTGCATTAGGAAGAAAATCAATTCTTTGGATTCCGGCTGTTAACATTAACTGATTTAGCCGCCCTAATTTCACTCGCACACCGTTACAAACACCATCTTTTAGTTCTTGCATCAGTTCTAGTAATGCTTCAGAACCGATTTCTAGCATGGTGTGCGTCAACATTAAAGTCAAGGTAGGACGACCTAAATCGCTCCAATATTTTTGGATGTAAGCTAGTTCGCTTCTAATTTGATCCAGCAAAAAATGGTAATCAAGGGTTAAGTAAAACTGTTGAGAGTCAGAGAACGAAGGCAAAAATACAATTGTTTCACCACGAATCCGAAAGATTCTAGATGTTGTTAAACTCCGCAGCCGCCGCACTGGCCGCCCAGTTAAACCAAGTTTGTCGTTACGGCCAATTTGGGTATAAATAGCTGAGAATTCTCCAGCTTTTCTCACCTGAATCGGTTCTACTTGGGTAGGAGTTTGTGTTTCAATGCCATGAACTTCTAATTTTTTCTGTAAATCTTCATCTTCTGCTAGCAAGGCAATTTGTACTAATGATTCGCGCTGTTTTCCCACACACAAATGTCTTCCCAAAGGGTCGATATCACCAACTGCTAGTAACCCTTCACTCAACATTTGACTAAGAAAATATAAACTCTGCGCCCACACCAAAGGAATATTTTCGTTGGGTAAACGTGGTTGCGTTTGGGGTGATAACTTTTCTGCTTCTATGTTTTCGGCTGGGACATAATATAGTTCTGGCAGTAAACGTAAACCATCTTGTTCTATAAGTAATGATTCTAAAAGTTCTTGGTATTTTTTAACTTGTTCTTGCTCACTGCAAAATAATCCATCTAAAACTAAATAAGTGAAAAATAACGGCCATTCACATTCAATATGCTCAAATTGCTTGAGTTCCCACGGTTCGTAGTGCAAGCGCTGATTATCTTCTAAAACCGTCTGGTGTCCATCACGCAAAAAGCGTTTGCAACCGTATTTACCTGCGAGTTTGTTGATAATATCGTTTAAAGTGCGATCGCGTAACTCCAAATCTTCGACTGCAAAGGCAGGATAACTGATAATACTTAACAGCGCCGCATCAATTTCTTTGGAACCAGATTCTCTCGGTAATAGTGATTCTAGAGTAATTCGGGCACGGGCGATTTCATCTGGCAGCACATGAATCACTGATGCTTGACTACCACGCACACCAAACAAATCCAGTCCATTGATAGCTTCTAAAGCAGCTTTTGCCATGCCTACGGAACTGGCATTTAACTCAGCATTACCCCGATTAATTTTATTACCACGTTCCCAAATACCGTAATCGGGTGTGCGGTAAGCTCGTCCAATGTAGTAAACCAAATTTTGGACGAAATTAACTTCATCAATTGTATAAATTATTGGCAATCCCGCAGCCGTCATTTGCGCCAACATCAGCAAAAATATAGATGTGGCATCAAGTTGCAAATGTCCCCATTCGTCATCACCAACAACAATATCACCTGTTGCAGTATTATATTTGGCGTGCAGTCCATCTAGTAGCGACTGAGTATGTTTAAATGTCTCTACTTTATGAGCCTGTCGCATCATTGCAAATAGCAACCCGCGCATCAGTTTGATGACACTGTGTTCTAGTTCATAGGTGCGTCCTTTGTCGTCGTCAATCTTGCGGTATGCAAGTCCTAAACCCCAAACTGCCAAAATGCTGTAAACATTATCCCGCACCCAGGCATCTGTATAATCGCCGTGGGCTGTAATCGCTGTACTTGCAGGTAGTAAACCAGTAATCGGATTCTGCCGAGTCAGGATAATCGTTTTGATTTGCTGGTAGTAATAGTCCAGACGAGTTAGCAATTTGGTAGATGTTTTCATGGTTTGGTTCGGAACTACTTGCAAAATTTGACCCTGCGACTGTCAAGTGAATTACCTAAACCAAGTCAGAACAAGCTCTGTAATGGTTGATGGAAGAACAGCGGAGGGTAGTAAGTTTATTATTATCTCCTGTTAATAGGTTTATAGGTACTTAATTTTAGCGATTTTATTTCGGCGTGGCACTGGCAAAATAGTGAAAAATTGGGGAGGTTTTTGGGTGTGGTCAGAATTACGTGCTATGGAGTGCAATCTGGGAGATATGAGCTAGTATGCTAGCATAACAGCAGATTAACTTTTCTTATTATGGAAACTCGAATTAACAAACGCACCCACAGCGATTACACCCAAAGTGCTGCCTATCTGCCCAAGGATTTAGTTAAAATTTTCAAACAGCTAGCTCTTGAGTTGGAAATAGGTCACAGTGAGGCAATGGAAGAAGCTGTCAGGATGTGGTGTGATGCGGCAATCAAAAAGGTAAGTCAACCTTGATGAGGTATCCTACACTCAAACAAAATTTGACTTGTTTTATTCTCTGCCAAAACCTCACAACGTTTCTACTACCTATCTTTATAGTCAGATTAGATGAACGAACAGGAGACATCTATATCTTGGCTGGAGATGAAACAGGTATTGTAATTAACTCTAATGGTGAATGGAGATACGACGAATGACCAAGCCTCAGTTTGCAGCAATGAGTAAAGTAGAGTTAAAACGTTATTTATTAGAGAATCGTAATGATACAGAAGCTTTTCATGCTCTAATGGATAAAATTAACGCTGAACCTAACCCGAAGTTTTATACCATAGATGAAATTGGTGAACTGGAAAAACTAATAGAAGCAAAACGGACACGAGAAAATCTCTAAAAATTACCGAAGAAAGGCAGAGAGCAGTTATTGCTGGAGGCAGGAAGAAGAGAAAATATATTTATTTGCCCTCTGCCAAACGGGTTTAACACAGTCAGAAATACAGGTAATTTTTAGTCGTAGATTAGAAAATGACCGCGATCGCAAACGAAAATATGATATTTATTCAAATATTCAATGTTACGTTCAGTTGTAATTGGAGAGAAGGGACATATAATCAGTGGAGGTTTAGATAAAAGAATAAAAATCTGGAATTATTTATCTAATCAGCTTTCAAAAACTTTTGAGACACTAAATAATGTAGGATATTTGGCGATCAATCTTAAAGCTAATTACTTGGCTGCGGGGATAGATTACTCAGATAAAGTAATTATATGGAATTTGAAAACATTTAAACAAATTACTGAAATTAGTGGCGAAAGATTCTGGGAATTTGAGCTATTAGCATTTAATGATACTGGAGAACGGCGTTTACTTTCACAGTCCGAATTAATATTTCTGACGCTGGTGATTACAGCGCTCCAGAGTATGAATTTTTACTTTACAGACTAAGTATAGAGTAAACTAGGCACACCCAAGAGCGATCGCTAAAGCTCAAACACCTTACTGCAACTATGAGGTGAAATCTGCTAACCCATTCCTGATTCTTCGTCGTCCAGGTGACTATACATGAAGTTGCTTGATACCATCGTAGAATTAGCTCAAAAACGCGGTGTTCAACCAACACAAATTGCCCTATTTTACTAGCACCAACAACGGTAGTTAGTGCTAGTTAAGATAGAGCATCTAAAAGAAGCAGTTATTGGTGTGACTTGCAGGTTTTCGACTAATTGAGGTTGCTACCACACTCAATTAAACACACTCAAATTAACTTTGATAGGGGCGCGGCAGTTGGCGCAGTTGATGAGCAGTATCCAATTCACTATTGTTTTTTCTGCCATACCCCCAACCCAAGATGCGACGATATTCACCCATGATGCCACTTTCAATTAAATCATCCTCATTGACTGCAACATTGGTATGAGATTGGGGCGCAACATAAAGTGCATCCGCAGGACAATAAGCCTCACACATGAAACAAGTTTGACAGTCTTCTTGCCGAGCGATCGCGGGTGGTTGGTTAGGTACGGACTCAAAGACATTGGTAGGACATACTTGGACGCATACATTGCAATTGATACAGAGTTTATGACTGACAAGCTCGATCATGATACTGCTCCTGCTACAACTTTGATACAGAGGGTGTGGTTTGAGTGTTTGGTACTGGTGCTGTAGCGATCGTGTTCTGCTCGTCGTAGGCGATGGCATCCGTTAGCCAATCACGCCTCACCCATAGACGATCTAAGCCGCCGGTTGCCTGATAATAACGCTGATTTGGATCGGTTTCGGGATAGTCCATGCGAATATGTTCACTGCGGGTTTCCGTGCGATGTAAAGCACTAAAATATGCCCATCGCGCTACAGCTGTGAGAGCAGCCGCTCGCCGAGAAAATTCCACATCGCGCACTGTATCTTGTTTCGGGTTCGTCTTTACCTGCTGCCACAACGTTTCTAATTTGGCCAGGGAATCCAAAAGACCCTGCTCACAGCGCAAGTAATTCTTCTCTAAGGGGAACATCTGCGCTTGTACGCCGCGCACGATCGCCTCGCTATCGAATGTTTCAGAAGTGGGAGACTGTGATGGGCTACGCAATCCGGCTTGACCAGCAGGATGCACCACCCGTTCATGAGGATGAGCGCCAAGACTCTTCGCAAATTCAGCCGCGCCAACTCCAGCCCATTGTCCTGTGGAGATTGCCCAGGCCGCATTGGGGCCACCACCCCCAGAAGCTAAACCTGCTAAAAACTCCCGCGATGCAGCATCACCGGCGGCGTAGAGGCCAGGAACCTTTGTACCGCAACTATCATTCACAATCCGAATTCCACCCGTACCACGGACTGTACCTTCTAAAATCAGTGTTACAGGCACTCGTTCTGTATAGGGGTCAATGCCAGCTTTTTTATAGGGTAAAAAAGATATGAAATGAGACTTTTCAATCACCGCCTTGACTTCAGGTGTAGCTCGATCCAAACGGGCATAAACGGAGCCTTTCAGGAGGGCATTGGGAAGAAATGATGGATCGCGACGACCATTGACATAGCCACCAAGATCATTACCTGCTTCATCGCTGTAACTAGCCCAGCCAAAGGGAACACCCCTTGTTACTGTGGCATTAAAAGCGGTCGAGATGGCATAGTGATTAGAAGCTTCCATACTGGAGAGTTCACCACCAGCTTCTACTGCCATCAGCATTCCATCACCTGTATTGGTATTGCACCCTAATGCTTTACTCAAGAATGCACAACCACCATTGGCTAGGACTACTGCACCAGCGCGAACAGTATAGGTACGATGATTTTGTCTCTGTACACCTCTTGCTCCAGCCACTGAGCCGTCATCAGCCAATAAAAGCTCTAGAGCAGGACTTTGATCAAGAATCTGCACCCCTACACGCAATAGGTTCTTGCGAAGTACCCGCATATATTCAGGGCCATAATAACTCTGGCGCACGGATTCCCCATTTTCTTTGGGAAAACGATAGCCCCACTTTTCAACTAGAGGCAAACTGAGCCAAGTTTTTTCGATAACACGCTCGATCCAACGTAAGTTAGCTAGGTTTTTTCCTACGCGATAACGCTCCCATAAAACTTTGTCCCAATTTTCTGGAGAAGGAGCCATGATGCCATTGCCACTGGCAGCAGCTGCACCGCTCGTACCTAGAAAACCTTTATCAACAATGATTACTTTTACACCTTCTGATGCGGCTGCCCATGCTGCCCATGCTGCGGCAGGGCCGCCACCAATTACCAGCACGTCGGCAGTTAATTGCAGTTCATTTTCGCTATAGGCTGTTAGCAATTCCTTGTCCTCCTTTTTGGCAGTCAACTTCATACTTTGACTTGGAAAAGTTCTGTTAGAGGGACTTTGAGCCGCGTGCTGATTTCCTCGCTCAGTCCCTAAGAGTTCTTTAATTTTGAATTTCGCTTTGCTGTACCAGTCCCTTTTTCATCCATCCGTCCTGGTGTACGCAGTTCATGATAAATACTTATGCAGTAGATAGAGTTTGCATAATCTATACAAAGAATGTGTAAGGCCAATTACAGTTCACATGATACACTAATTATTAGCTTTGCAAGCATTAAGTGTTACGAACTAATATCTTATCCAGTTGGAACTGTGGTAAAAGTTTCTATTCTTGTGAGGGTTAATGATATTGGTATAAGCCAATATCACCATGACCAGACTTAGTAGATAAGCTGGCGGCACGCACGCATCTTTAACAGATGAGACGCTACGAACTTCCCTTTATTTCAGCAGTCTAAAAATATATTTGCATTATAATACGGTATTTCGATCGACTTAGTGCATGATTATAAAAACTACGACCGCTTCCTAACGAACCACAGAGACACAGAGAAGCCAGCGCGTTGCGGGGGTTCCCCCCGTTGTAGCGACTGGCGCGACACAGAGGAATGAGGAGAAGAGAGTTTTTTTCGTCAGTTTTTTGGGTATTTTTTATTTGGAAGTCCCTTATATAGAAATCTTATTTTATTTTTGTCCAGGTAACTAGGCATGAAGTTGCTTGATACAAAATACTACTTATTACTGTTGTAAATATTTTGACTCTGTGAATTTTGCGAGTAAATTCCTTGATTGGCTTGACATAGCTTCTAGCAGTAGTAAAATCTACTTTAAGTACACAAAAATTACTTAAAATTTAGGACAATTAAATTAGTCAGAAATATTATAGATGCTGAATGCTAATATTCGGTGTCTACCTGAGAGTGCGATTCCGGGTTAGGATGATGACTAGCAATGCCTTGATTTAGATATCGATATTGAATTGTTGAAATTTTATGGGCAATAGTCCACCAGATGGCAGTATCAACCTCCTCTGAGCTGGCGAGGAAGTCTCCCAGCGCGGGGGAGACTTAGGAGATATATCTCATGCTCACACAAGATATTCGTGATTTGCTTACTGATACTACCGATTTAAACCAGTTGAAGTGGGATTTAAATCGCTTGCAACCTGTGGATGTGGGAGATTACATTACACAATTGCCTGAACAACAACGCGCGATCGCATTCCGTTTACTCAACAAAGCTCAGGCAATCGATGTATTTGAATATCTGCCTACAGAGGTGCAGGAAGAACTAATTAATTCTCTGCATGATGTCCAAGTAGTGCAACTTGTAGAAGCAATGAGTCCCGACGAACGGGCAGAATTGTTTGATGAATTACCTGCTGGGGTAATCAAACGGCTATTGAAAGAACTGAGTCCAGAACAAAGGCAAGCAACAGCAACTATTCTCGGCTATCCAGAAGGCACGGCTGGGCGGGTGATGACAACCGAATATGTCCGGTTGCGGCAAGGATTGACTGTAGGTGAAGCCCTAAGTAAAATCCGCCGTCAGGATGAAGATAAAGAGTCAATTTATTACGCCTACGTTACTGATGACAACCGGACGCTGGTGAGAGTAGTTTCACTGCGCCAGTTGCTGTTTACCTTTCCCGATGTTTTCATCAAAGATATTTCCAGCGATCGCGTCATCAAAGTTAGAACTGAAACTCCTCAAGAAGAAGTGGCGCGAATCATGCAGCGCTATGACTTAATCGCTATCCCCGTAGTTGATCGAGAAGATCGATTGGTTGGCATCGTCACCATTGATGATGTCATGGATATTTTGGAAGAAGAAGCCACAGAAGATATTCAAAAACTGGCGGGTGTGAGTGGTGATGAAGCAGCTTTATCCTCTCCCCTACTCACCATCCGCAACCGCTTACCTTGGCTGTTGGGCATCATGGCTATGTATATTGGTGCAGCCAGTGCGATCGCGCCTTTTCAATCTGTAATTGCCGCAGTGCCAGTGCTAGCAGTAATCATGCCAATTTTTTCTAATACTGGTGGTACTGTTGGTATTCAATCATTAACGGTGACAATTCGCGGCTTAGGGGTGGGTGAGGTAACACCCAAAGACACTTTGAAAATTCTCCGCAAAGAACTTCTAGCTGGTTTAGGTACGGCCCTCGCTTTAGCCACAACGATGATCCTACTTTCCCTAATTTGGGCACGACCCCAAGAGCGATGGGTGGCTTTAATTGCCGGAATGGTAATGGCAACTAATACAATTGTGGCTGTTACACTCGGCACTTTACTGCCAATGGCTTTGAAACGCTTGAAACTTGATCCTGCTTTAGTTAGTGGCCCGTTAGTGACTACAATGCTAGATACAATTGGGTTTCTAACGTTCCTCAGCCTAATTTCTTTAGCTTTAAACGTTTTCCATTTACCAACGTGAAGGGATTGGGCATAGGGTATGGGGCATAGGGCATGGGGCATTGGGTTATTTCCCTTGTCTCCCCTTGTCCCCCTGTCCCCTTGTCCCCCTTGTCCCCACTCCCCAAATTCTATGCCTACTACCACCTGGAATCGTCATCACATTCTTTCCCTAGCCGACTTCACTACCACTGAATACGATACTGTTTTGCAAACTGCTGCCAGTTTTCAAGAGGTGCTATCGCGGCGGACGAAGAAAGTGCCAACCTTGCAGGGACAGGTGGTGGCGAATTTATTTTTTGAATCTTCTACCCGGACTCGCAGCAGTTTTGAACTCGCGGCGAAACGCTTAAGTGCGGATACGCTAAATTTTGCCGCAGCCACATCTTCGATGACTAAGGGAGAAACAATTCTCGACACGGCGAAGACTTATTTGGCAATGGGAACTGATATTATGGTAGTCCGCCATCGAGAGGCAGGAGTACCAAATGCGATCGCGGCTGAAATGGATCGTTTAGGTGTACGAGTTAGTGTTCTTAATGCTGGTGATGGTCAACATGAGCATCCTTCCCAAGCACTGCTAGATTTATTTACCATAACTACTCTTATTGACCCAGCTAGTCCCCGAGTAGAACTTTTAAAGGGGAAAAAGATTGCCATTGTTGGTGATATTCTCCATTCTCGCGTGGCGCGATCGAATATTTGGAGTTTAATTGCAAGTGGGGCCGAAGTTCATTTGGCAGCACCACCAACCCTCTTACCCAAATTATTTGCCGAGTACATTTCTGAAGAGTTAGGAGTCAGAAGTCAGGAGTTATCCCCCCACTTTCCCACTCCGCCACTTTTTCTACATTGGCAGCTAGAACCAGCTTTACAAGATGCCGACTTTGTGATGACTCTGCGCCTACAAAAAGAGCGTATGACGGCTCATTTACTACCAAGTTTGCGAGAATATCATCAGCTATTTGGCATTACACGTACAAAATTGCAACTTTGTAAACCTAATGTTAAAGTTTTGCATCCAGGGCCCGTTAACCGTGGTGTTGAAATTAGTTCTGAATTGATGGATGATCCAGAATTTAGTCTTATTCAATCGCAAGTTACTAGCGGTATCGCCGTTCGCATGGCGCTACTATATTTGTTAGGTAGCGGCAAAGCTTAATCCTGACAATACATTTTCACCTGATAATTGGCAGATTTTACACTTCTGCATTCTATCCAGTTCTGATATATTCCTAACTCCTAACTTTTTTACCTTACTGACCCAAAGTCCGAGTATAAATTACCTGACCTTGAGAATCATAAAGTACAAGGGACAGGTTGGCATTGTCACTAATTACAGCTAGAGCTTCTCGTAAGATTTGCAAGTGATTGGTAATATCAACAGCAGTACTAGAATTCTCAGAATAAGGATTAGCCAAGTTATTTTGCCTTACTTGATCATACTCAGAAGTTAACCGGACAGTAATACCTCCATTGTCTATGGTAAAGGTACAAATCTGAATTTCATTAATACAGGTTTTATCCAAGTCAGTGCGGGTTTGTTGCAAACTACTAACAACTTGTATTTTTTCTTGTGCTTGTTTGAGGGCTGTTGAATAGGGTTCGATGAGGGACTGAGCTTGAGTGTAGTACAAGCTATCTTGGGAAATTTTTTTAACAGTTTGTAAAGCCTGCTCCCAGTATGTCGCGGCTGCTTGCCATTGGTTTTGTTGCTCATAAAGCTTGGCTTGCTTGGCGGTGCTAAGAACTTGTTGGTAGGTTTTAACAGCTAATTGTTCCTTAGTCGCGCGATCGCCTGCCGCCATCAGTTTAGGTTTATAATCTACCAACAGCTTTTCAGCTTCTTGGTATCTAGGGCTACTTAAAGGAATACTATTCAAAGCATTAATTGCCACCAGCCAAGTAGACCGCACCTTTTGCCAATCATTCAAAGATTTAGCAGTACCTTCTTGCTTTTCGGCAGCACTAGCTACAGCTTTTGCTGCTGTGAGTTTTTTTAGCCATTTTTCCTCAATAAATATCTGCTGATTTACAGCGTGCAAACGAACTCGATAATTAATCAATTTCCCTTGCACTAGCCCATAGAGTTCACTGTCGGAACTTATAGTTTCTAGTGGTGCTATAGCCTGTCGCCATAAGTGTTGTCTAGCTTGTAATTCCTCTAGGCTAGATGCAGGAGTTTGAACTTTTTGTGTCGCCAAAGATCCTGTCTGCAAAGCCTTGACTACCTGGTTTATTTTTTCTGACCGTCCAGACAAACTTGCTTTTAGTTCTTCTGACAACTGGGAACGAGGCGACCAACTAGGAATTACATTCAAGGCTGTACTAGCTGCCGCAAGTTGCTGTTGTACGGCTACTAATTCTTGTTCAGACTTAGCACGGCGTATCAATTGTGGAGATTTTGTTTTTAATCGCTCGGCATTTTGTATTTCTTTACACTCCGACATTACACAAGGGCGAGTCAAGAAGTAAGCACCACTGCCTAAGACGACAATTCCCGCTAAGGCTACACCCAGCAGCATGGGTTTGATTACGAATGCTTTTGAAGTCGGCAAATTTGGCGCATCTGCAAACGGGTCAAACAGTTCCTCTTCTTCTGTCTCATCAAGTGATGGAGAATAAGTCAAAGCAGATGAAGAGATAGGATAAAAGTATTGCCCCTCTGCTCCCCCTGCTCCCCCTACTTCCTCATCTCCCCATCCCCCCGTCTGCTTCAGGGGTAGAAAACATTTGGCATAAGGGAGTTGTTCACCAGAAACTCTGAGGAAACATTGCACTCGTTGCTCTTTGTGGGGTGCTAGAGACTGAAGTACTTCCTCGATGACTGCAAAGATTATCTGAGCGTCAACTATTACATCTGATTCATGTTGCGTTAAAATCATTAGCCCGTCTTTATTGACGGCACACTTAACCTCGAAGACTTCAGCCGATGTGACTTCTACAAGCAATTGTTCCTGCAAAGTCTTGGCTAAAAGCTGTAAATCTTCGTGCTGGACTGCTACTTTCATAGAGCTTTCCCGCTTAACTTCTATATTGTTTTGATTATTTTTAAGAGGATGAAATGAACTTTTTAGTTTTGTTGAATGCAAATGCACAATTTAACCAACCACAGCCTGAAAATCTGAACGACCAACTTTCTAACACAAATTCTGACTTTTAACCAAAAATTAAAAAAGCAATTATTGTTTGCAGCGCTACATTTTCACGCTACTAGATGCAAAATTAAATAATCTGTCTTCAGATATAAATTACAAATAAAAAATGGGAATAATAGGATTTTTGAGTATTTTCACTGCATTATTTTGTGACAGTTAAATTTAAAGTAGCTACTACTCTGTAAAATTTTGGTTGCAGAGCAGGAGTAAAAATTTTATCCAAAGGTTAAGGAAACAGTTCTAGTCCAGAGGGTTTTGACAGAAATGGTAGTTATCTTCTATGCTGGGAAACTTACTGAGGAAATTAATTAGGTTTTGTGGCTCTAGCACAAACAGGTTAGCTATCAAAATTAATATGCCTCTTATGCTCGGTTCGATAAAATTGATACGTAAAAAAGAAATTTTTATAGCTGCCAAAAGCTTAATTTTTAAATAAAAGTGCTGCAAAATATTAAAACAGCACTCACTAAAAGCTTGGAAAGTGTCAATACAAGGTGTATCAATGGATTTATTAGAGTATCAAGTTAAAGAATGGTTTGGGAAGATAGGCATTCCGGTCTTGCCCTCCCAACGGATTGACCATCCTACAGATTTGAAACGTTTAAAAATTCGCTTTCCGATTGTACTGAAATCTCAAGTACATGGAGCAGAGCGGGCAAAAGCGGGTGGAGTCAGGTTTGCCGAAACGACAATTGATGCGATCGCAGCTGCTCAAAATATTTTTAATCTACCAATATGGGGCGAATTGCCAGAAGTGGTGCTGGCAGAATCCCAATACGACGCGAACCAGGAATTTTATCTAGCGGTAGTTTTAGATACTGCTGTCTGCCGACCAGTACTTTTAGGTTGTAAAGAAGCAGATATCGATTGGGAATCTGCTGGGGAAAAAATGCACCATGTTGTTGTGGAACAGGAATTTTCACCATTTTATGCCCGAAGACTAGCTTTGAAAATGGGTCTACAAGGGACGCTGATGCAGTCGGTAAGCAGCGTTTTGGAGAAGATGTACCACTTATTTGTGCAAAAAGACCTGGATTTAGTCGAAATAAATCCTTTAGCAGTCAGTGCTAATGGTCAAGTTATGGCTCTTAATGGTAAAGTCAGAATTAACGAACGGGCAATTAAGCGTCATCCAGACCTGGCAGAGATGGCAGCAAAAATTATCAGTCGTCATACCAGTACTGAAATTAATGGCATTTTAGGTGACTGGGATGGCGTAAAAATGCACGGTAAAATCGGTATTTTAGG
This sequence comes from Nostoc sp., assembly GCF_036917775.1. Taxonomy (GTDB): domain Bacteria; phylum Cyanobacteriota; class Cyanobacteriia; order Cyanobacteriales; family Nostocaceae; genus Nostoc. The sequence goes on along the minus strand of NZ_JBALEQ010000053.1, from coordinate 18,733 downwards.
TAATGGTACTGGTTCAGTAATGGCAACTTTAGATTTAGTCGCCAATGCTGGTGGCAATCCAGGTGTTTGTTTAAATCTACGTCATGCTTTCCTCACAGATACGACACCAACTACCTTCCGCGATCGCCTAGAGACAGGTCTGAAAATTCTGGAAGCTGACAAAAGCATTCAAGTAATACTAATAAACTTTCTGGGTAGCATTCCTCAAACTGAGGAAGTGGTTGAAGTTATAGCCAGAGTTGTAGAGCAAGACAACAGCGAAATTGAATCGCAAGTTGTACGTTCTAATGGTAGTAAAAGTCGTCAAGTACAGAATTTTACACCCTTAGTTATCCGTCTTGCTGGTTCTGAATTTAATGCTGCTAGAAAATATCTAGCAACACTAAAAACCCACAGTGATGCCCTACTTGTGGTAGAAAATTTAGATGAGGCAGTAGCGGCAGCAGTCCGTCTTGCTAAACCAACTGCTAATAAAAAGTAGTGACTGTAATTTTGTTCCAAATCAAAAATTATTAATTTTTACCACGTAAATATATTGTTAGGCATTGGGAATTGGGAATTGTTATTTTCATTTTCCTTGTCCCCCTTGTCTCCCCCTGCTTCCCCTGCCCTCTGCTCCCCTGCCCCCACCCCTCCCCTAGTGGCTTAACTCACTGAGTTGTCAAACTTACGGTAATTTTTTATGAACCTAACGCCAGAAAGTAAAGTACTAATTCAAGGCTTTTGTGAATTTATATCAGGCACTCATGTTGCTCAAATGCAAGCTTATGGTACGAATTTGGTAGCAGGTGTCAATCCGGGATGTGGTGGACAGGAACTGCATGGACTGCCAGTATTTGACTTAGTAGAGGAGGTAATAGAAAAATTTGGGGTAATTGACACAACAATTATCTGTGTAGATCCTTACGACGTTCTAGATGCTGCATTAGAAGCGATCGCATCTCATATTAGCCAGATCATTATTATCACTGCTGGCGTGCCACCTTTGGATATGGTGCAATTACTCCGCAAAGCCGAAGCCTGTGAAACTTTGGTAATCGGGCCTAACAGTCCGGGGATCATTGTGCCGGGAAAAATTCTTTTAGGCACTCAACCTAGTGAGTTTTATACTCCTGGGGCAGTGGGAATCGTTAGTCGTAGTAGCACTCTCACCTACGAAGTCGCTTACGAATTAACAAAAGCAGGTTTGGGACAGTCGATTAGTGTCAGTATTGGTAGTGATGCGATCGTTGGTTCCTCCTTTCTCCAATGGTTGCAAATTCTGGATGAGGATGAAACTACAGAGGCGATCGTTTTAGTCGGTCAACCAGGTGGTGGTAGTGAAGAAGCAGCAGCTCGGTATATTGCTGAAGCAATTGATAAACCAGTAATTGCCTACATTGCAGGTAGACAAGCGCCACCAGGAAAAAGTTGGCGGCAAACTGGGACTTTAGCAACGGTTATCGGACGCGATCCTAACTTTGGGACAGCCCAAAGTAAATTAGCTGCTTTAAAAGAAGCAGAAGTTCCAGTAGCTGAACGCCCTTCTCAGATTCCAGAATTATTGAGAAAGGAAATTAATTAATTACAAAAAGCGAAGCAATAATCTGGCTTCGTCTGCCAGTTTTAATCCATGATTAATAGCGATCGCTCTCGACCTAATAATCTCGTCAAAAGTTCGCCCAAAGCTTTGCTCTAGGCAGTTGTGACGAGATTCGTTTTGCACTAGCTTTAACAACCTCCCGGCGATTAGACCAAAATGAAGTGCCGCTAAAGCAGCATAAGTAAAGCGCACAACACGCTCATCCCCATTCCACCCAGCAGAACGTAACCCCGTTAAATAACCATCAAGCACAAGTTTTTCCAGGGGTATCAGTAATGAGCCATCGACGAACAATAAGAAAACGCTGTCCAGCACCAAATTTATGATGTCTTCTCCCAAGACACCATAGCCAACAAAAGACCAATCGATGAGAACAGTCTGGTCATTGCCACCTGTGTTACGTCGAGAAAACAAGTTGTTAGGCGTAATATCAAAGTGGCAGAGTATATGGGGTGCTTTGTCCACAGCATCGAGAAGGATGTGGCGATCGCTCCACAAGTCCATGACGCGATCGCCGATATCTGGGGAAAATATCTGTTTTAGTAGTGGGTGCTGCCATACAGTAGGTTCTCGCAATGCTTCTAAAGCAGTACTATCGATATTAGATACCCATGCTCGATGCCAATCACGACTTAACCAAGGCTCAGAAGGCAATGATTGCGCCATTGCATAGCTTCCTTGTAAATAGCCAAGGTGACGGGCCGCTACACCAAAGCGCTCCATAGTCCAAGTAGTACCAGGACTGCCCTGAATATCTTCCAGCCACAGCCAGACGACATTAGGAGACAGTTCTGTAACCGCGAAACAACGGGGGGCTACTAAGTCGTCAGTCAAATTGTTGAGGATTCCTGATGTATATATCAACGCCTCGCGCTGCCAGTAATTCCAGTGTGTGGGGTCTTGAGAAGAATTGAAAATAGAGCCAGCAGTCTTTGGTTGTAAGTGCAAAATCTTCAGAATTACCGACCAAGATAATTGTTTGCTGCCATTGTTAGCAATACCAGTAATGCGCTGCAAACCGGCTGTAACGTTATTAATAATATGGTGAGCGATCGCTTCGGAGTGCCATTCGCCCAGAGTGGCAGTTTTACTGTCGAGTATACGACGGACAACGGTTGTTAATGTCACCTCATCAATTAGCGGATGCGCGGAAGGTGAATTCATTGGATCAATGCTTTCTAAAATTTCAACGTCTGACTGTAGATAGGACAAGGGAGAATTGTTAAACAAATTTCTCCCTTGTCTTATTTATGAAGACAATCTTTGAATACTGAATTAGCGTTCTAGTAAAGTGTCACCCCTTGGTTATAAGCATTGACAAAACTCGTGTAGTCGTACTCGACTTGAGTTGCATAGTCCAGTGCAAAGTTAACAATTTCGTTTTTGAATACAGCCTTGTTACTACCAATAACATCAGTAACTTCTTTGTCAACACTTACAGAAACGATCGCAGCATCGTAGTCTTTATCAGAGATTGCATGGTTCTTAGCAACTACTTTCCCTGCATATCCCATCGCATCCATGAATTTTGACTTAGTGGTTAGTAAAGTATAGTCAAAGTCCACTTGGTAGGGTGATTTTTCATGCAGCATAAAGGGAATGCTATTAACCGTAGTGTAGCCAACCAATGGATCGGTATTGGAGAGCATCGCTTTCGTGGCGATTGTCACCCGCGCCCCTTGGTTATTTCCGTAAACTGAAGTTGGTAGCAGACCTGGAACTGCGATCGCAACTGCGCTACTGCCTTCCTGTTTCATCTCCAAAATGCGATCGTCGTCTGTTGCTGAACTTGGGCCCTCAATCAGCAAGTAATAGCGGTACTTGCCAAGACTACCAGTGCCGGAACCTAATTTGAGGCGAATATCCTTGAGGGTGTAGTAACTATTGTTATAGCGCTTACTGCTAGAAATTGAGGCGATGTAGCTACTCATAGCTCCAGCAATGTCTGAATAGGTGCTGCTGGATACAGGCTGAAGTTCTGAAGTTGTCTGAAAGACTCGATTGTTACTAGTATTTAACTGAGTGTATTTCGTTAGCAAGCTAGAACGGCTCTTATCTGATGCACTTTGAATCAAATCTTTGACCACACCGTTCGTATTGCTGGATTCTAAACGATATGATAGTTCATCATTGGTTCCCTTAAAGTCGCTCATCTTATTGAGATAAGCATCTAAGAAATTCCGCACAATATCTTGAGCGTCACTTGAGCTAAGACCGTTCTCTTTAGCTGCCAACAGAATCGAGACTGCCATCCGTCGCAAGTCCCAAACGTAGGGGCCAAGATAGCCTTCATCAAAATCAGTGGTGTCAAAAACGTTATTGTCATTGCTATCTCTCATCCCCCCAAGATTTTGCAGATGCATATCTCCCTCTAACCAGATAGCTGAGGTTGAAGAATTTACAAAATTTGAGCTTGGTAAGGTCTGCATATCACGATAAAAAATGTGAGCTGTTCCCCGATAAAAGGCGAAGGGGCTAGCTGTCATCTTTTGCATCTTCGTTGCCAATTCTTGAGGCAATTGAGAAGCAAAGGGATGGTTGTATTGGTAAATTTCATTCTCTACCCAAGTTGAACGGGGAGTTGCAGCTTGAACGAGTGATATAAACCCCAAAGTTAAAATTAAGACAACTACAATTGCAGATATGTGTTTGCGTTTGAGCATGACAGTCTCTTAGGGGTAAAAAAAATGACTCTCGCTAGACTCTTGCTTAGAGGCAATCATCCAACAACAATTCTTTTACCACCTTAAGTCATCGCTTGAAAAGTGATTTAAGGCACAATGCAATAACTATTTATGGCAAAGAATTCAAAAAGATAAAATTATAAAGAACTGTCAGAACGTAATCATGTCAGCTATCCAAACAACTGTAGTTCTTGCCATGACGGTCGATGGAAAGATTAGCTCCGTAGATCCTCAAGCAGGTGGTAATGCCGATGCAGCCGATCAAGCACACGTGGAGTATGAAGTTTCACTTGCTGACCTAATCCTGGTAGGAGCAGGAACGATTCGGGCTGAAAACGCAATTTTTTCAATTCGCAATCCTGAATTGTTAGCAGCGCGTGAGGCTCGGGGTCAGTCTCGCCACCCCATTGTCTGCGTTGTCTCAGGTTCCCTTGACCTATCGCTGGACTTCCCTTTTTTGAGCGAGGACATTGAGCGATGGATATTTACGACACGAGCTGGTTTGGAGCGCAGTTCTGATACAACAAGTTTGCAAAAACTGGCTGAATTAATTGATTTAGGAGATACAGACCTAGACTGGAATCGAGCCTACAGCTTGATGGCAGAGCGGGGTATTCACAAGGTCGTTGCTTTGGGAGGAGGCTATTTAACAGCTTCTCTAGTAAAAGCTGGGCGAATTGACGATTGGTGGTTGACAATCTGGCCTGTCATTTATGGAGGAAAGGACGCTCCTACCCCGGTGGAGGGAGAGGGTTTTATTTCCACTGCTGCTCCTCATCTGGAACTCCTCGAAACTCGGCAAGTTGGAAGTGAGTTGTTTTTACACTACCAGACGATCAAGTAAGAATGCGCTGTCATAATTACAACTAAAAAGCGCCCTCCCGAAGTGGGAGAGCGCTTTATTATTTAGCTAATAGAGTTAATGGTTGAGAATTAACCGTTGATAGCAGGAGCGCTAAGAGCAACAGGAGCAGATTCAGCAGATGCCAAATCTAGAGGGAAGTTGTGAGCGTTACGCTCGTGCATTACTTCCATACCCAGGTTAGCGCGGTTGATTACATCCGCCCAAGTTGCAATCACACGACCTTCAGAGTCAATGATTGATTGGTTGAAGTTGAAACCGTTCAAGTTGAACGCCATTGTGCTTACACCCAAGGCGGTGAACCAGATGCCGATTACAGGCCATGCTGCGAGGAAGAAGTGCAGTGAACGGCTGTTGTTGAAGGAAGCGTATTGGAAGATTAGACGACCGAAGTAGCCGTGAGCTGCAACGATGTTGTAGGTTTCTTCTTCTTGACCGAATTTGTAACCGTAGTTTTGTGACTCGGTTTCGGTTGTTTCACGAACCAAGGAAGAAGTTACAAGTGAACCGTGCATTGCAGAGAACAAGCTTCCGCCGAATACACCAGCTACACCTAGTTGGTGGAAGGGGTGCATCAAGATGTTGTGTTCTGCTTGGAACACGATCATGAAGTTGAATGTTCCTGAGATTCCTAAAGGCATACCGTCAGAGAAGGAACCTTGTCCGATGGGGTATACCAAGAATACTGCGGTTGCTGCTGCAACAGGTGCAGAATATGCGATCGCAATCCAAGGACGCATACCTAAGCGGTAGGATAGTTCCCATTCACGACCTAAGTAGCAGAATACGCCAATCAGGAAGTGGAAAATTACCAATTGGTAAGGACCACCGTTGTACAACCACTCATCAAGAGATGCTGCTTCCCAAATTGGGTAGAAGTGCAAGCCGATAGCGTTTGAGGAAGGTACTACTGCACCAGAGATGATGTTGTTTCCGTAGATTAAGGAACCTGCTACTGGTTCGCGGATACCATCGATGTCTACTGGAGGAGCGGCGATGAAGGCGATTACGAAGCAAGCGGTAGCTGCTAGCAAGGTGGGGATCATGACTACGCCGAACCAACCGATGTAGATGCGGTTGTTGGTGCTGGTGATCCACTCACAGAATCGATCCCATACGTTAGCGCTTGAGCGCTGTTGTAAGGTTGTTGTCATTGTTTTATAAATGCGATTATTTGCGGATGAATTAGGTAGGTTTGACTACCTGTTACACATCTTAAAGAGTTTATTGCGTTTTGTAAAGTACTTTCAGAAAAAACTTTCTCTTGGAGTTTTCGCACCCGCAACAGAATCCCCAACTCTGTGAAAAAAGTAGACTATCAATATCTACGACGGGCTACCCTACACACTTTTTTCATTTAGGTGCGTTGCCCCCAATTCTCACACTTGTTGCTGGGATTGAACTTTGATAATAAAGAGAAGAAATTTTAATTTGCAGCTGGCTGCTGACTGGGTATTGCCTCTACGCCCACTTCTGGTAAAGGTGGACGCACACACAAATAAATCAAGGGGCCGAATAGCGGTATCAACGCTATGAACCAGAATATCTGTGGATTTTTCCAACCGCGACGCGCCATATCATCCCCTAGCAAAGCAGGAAATAAGAGACAAAGCAGGGAAAAATCTAAACTCATTACATTGATAAAGCGGTTTGTTTGCCACTGTTGCACAAAATTGCCCCAATCTCCTCCTTTTAATCCGTAGGCAACTAGAAGAACTGTGGCTACAGTCAACACGATCCCAGTCACATGAGAATCTAGCAGCTTGATTAAGATATTCTTTTTACCAACAAACTGATTATTTGGTTCTCTAAGAACTAAGTAGGGTAACAATGCAAAGATCCCGACTCCGAAAGAGGCAGTAGCAAATAGCCAAGCAGGTATTTTTTGTCCTCTGCCATCAATAAACACTACTGCACTGTAGATGAGAGGCCAGATACCCATGAGGTTGAATAGTGCTATTACTAACGGGTTAACGCCTTGCCACTGTCCAGTAGAAAGGTTTTTAATCAACTCGAATGTACCGGGTTGCTCAGGAGGTGCGAGGAAAAAAGCATAAATAACGAATCCTAACCACAGGAAGCCAAAGGCAATTTTTCTAACCATGAAATATTTAAGTAGGATTAATTATTAATTTTGCCACTACAAATTGGGCTATCTACCTGCGATCGCATTATTCATTCATCTAGACTCGTAGCAGCTTATCCTTAAACCTTAAGCTTTTACGCAAATAAGATTGCACATCGACTGGTGAGGTTGTCCTTTGTCAATTGTCCTTTGTCCTTGGTAAAGACAAATGACTAATGACTAATGACGGTCTACACAGAAAATATTGCAATATGTAGGCGCGTTAACTTACCTTAAGAATTGAAATAACTGAAGGCTTCAGAGAGGTAATCAGCAGCAGATGCCACAACTGCGATCGCACTTTCATAATCTAAGCGCGTTGGCCCCAAAACTCCCACACTTCCTACAGGTATGGAACCTCGGCGATAGTTCGAAGAAATCAAAGTGCAGGTGCGTATCGGTTCTAAGGGATTTTCTGCGCCAATGCGAACCGTTACCCTTGACTTACCAGTATCCTCCGGTTCTGGTTCCTCAAATATTAATCGCCATAGTTGGTCTTGTTCTTCTTCCAGCAGGTGGATAATCGTTTGTACCTGCTGTAACTGGGAAAATTCTGGCTGGCGCAAAACTTCTGACACACCCCGAACCATAATTTGTGTAGCAGTCGGCGCAAGAGTGCGACGAGTCAATTCGGCAACTGAATTTTTCAAGAATTCACCGTAGCGTTGGAATTCCTGATCTAGTTCGCTCCAGTCGAGGTTGGCTAATTCCAACAGACTTCGCCCCCGCAAGTGGGTATTCAAAAAGTTAGAAACAATCTGCAACTCGCGATCGACTACCTCTGAATCTCGTTGTGTCTCTTCTGGTATTGGCGACAAATCCATTAACTTGGAATGTGTCTCATAACCATCGGTAACAACAATTAACATGATCCGCCCAGCTTCAATTTGTACTAATTGCAGATGTCGCAATAGTGCTGTTGTAGTTTGCGGCATAGTTATCAAGCTAATGCAACCACTCAAGGTTGCTAAAATTTGCGCGGCTCCTTGCAGTAGGCTTTCTAAACTCCGATCTTCCCACTGGAGATGCTTTTGTAATGCCATCTCTATTTCTCGCCCTAAAGTTTCTGTCCGCGTAGCGTCTGTCTGCGACACGCTACGCGAACGCAGAGAAGGTGTAATTAGCTGGTCAACATAAATGCGATAGCCTGAATCTGAAGGTACACGTCCAGCAGAAGCGTGTGGTTGGTAGAGTAATCCAGATTTTTCTAAAACGCCCATCACATTACGAATTGTGGCTGAACTTACACCCAGGTCGTACTCTTCGCCCAAAGCCTTTGAACCAACAGGCTCTGCCGTAGCAATGTAGTGACGTACCGTTGCCCAAAGTATATGCTGTTGCCGATTTGTTAACTGGACTTCCATAGGATATGTTTTGCTAGAGGCAAATTTTAATCAAAGTCTGGAGAAATTTCTGGATTTGTTTGATTTAAACAAGAAATATTAATAATTTATTAAGATAACAAATTATAGAATTATATTGTGATAATTAATTTTAAGGTTCGTGTAGACCATTCTTGAAAAGTGCGCTCTCAATAGAATCTAGGCTTTGCATCAAAAGCTAAGAGTTTGAATTTACAACATTCTTTTCTGCCTTATTTTTGCATAATTCTACACTTATAAAAGTATTGTTGTATACGTATTTTTGCGGCTATTGCAGCTAAGATTAGGGTCAAAAAGTTGCGTAAGTTGTGTAGCCAGTGGAGAAAGTTACAAACTTTTCTGACGAGTCCCTAAACTAATTTAGTGCTATTTTCACAATAGCAAAAGCCAGATGGAATTAAGTTCCATCTGAGTAATGCACCTAAACAAAAGCTAATATTGGGGAATTGAATGGTCTACTAAGATGGAGTAAGCATCAATACCACCCGAAATATTTTGCACATTTGTAAAACCTTGAGCAATTAACCACTGACACATCTGGGCAGAGCGAATACCGTGGTGGCATAGCACAAGGGTTTCAGCTTGAGGATTGAAGAGGGTAGGTATTTCATGTCCCCATTCGGCAAATTGACTCAAGGGTAGGTTGACAAAGCCCTCAATGTTAGCGATAGCCAATTCTTCTGGTTCTCGGACATCCACTAGCTGTATACTTCCATCACCAGAGGAAAGACGTTGTGCCAGTTCTTCTACACTAATCTGGTTCATGGGTTGACTAAAAGAATTCCCTATAAACAGTCCTAATCTTATTTATGGTGACAGAAAATCTCTGCCTTTGCATGAGTATCGATTCTCAAGAAGGCTGATAAATTCTGTTAGGCTTTCTGCTTAAATGGCTGTAAACCGTCTTTTTTTAAAGGTTTAATGTGAATAGGCAACGTTCATTTATTGGTTTTATCGTAGCAGGTGCGATCGCATTGCTAATTGCGATCGCTGGGCTTTACTGGTTTTTCGCCAAAAATCCGGCTAACCTCATTGCTTCTACCTCTGAGCCTGGTGCAGCCATATTCGTATCAAAACTTTCGCCAGCAATGGTTTCACTGCTGACAAATCCCGATCGGTTGCAGGCGTTGGAACGTGAAGAGGAACTATCTAAACTCAAAACCAGTTTATTAGCCAAAAGTGGCATAGATTATAAACAAGACGTTCAACCCTGGTTAGGGAATGAAATTACATTAGCTATCACCACCTTAGATATTGATCGGGACTTAGAAAACGGACAGCAGCCAGGGTATCTGTTAGCACTAGCAACCAAGCAACCTGAGAAAAGCCGCGAGTTTTTAGAGTTGTTATTTTCCAAACGGGCGTTATCTGGCGCAACCTTAGCTGTTGAAGAATATAAAGGCGTAAAGCTGATTTCTGATAATTCTCAACCAGAGAAGGATTTACTTGCAGGTGCGGTTGTTGGTGAAGGCTTTGTGTTGTTTGCCAACGATCCGAAAGTCTTGAAGGACGCGATCAATAACGTCCAAGCGCCCGATCTGAATTTGACTAGCTCCCCCGAATACCAAAAAGCTACCAAAGAACTGCCCAAAGGGGGTTTAGCTGTAGCGTTCTTAAATCTTCCCGTTGTAGCAAAATGGCAAGGCTTAGAATTGTCAGAACAACTTTATAACAGTGAAATTATTTCTCTGGCGTTGAATCCCAAAGGATTGCTAGCAGAAACTACATTTTTGACTTCATCAGAAATTCTCACTCCATCTGCACCCCTATCTAAACCTGTGGAAGCATTGCAGTATGTTCCAGCGTCGGCAGGTTTGGCAATTTCTGGCTCAAATTTGAGTAACTTGGCTGAGAGCGATTTAGCCAAACTCTGGAGACAAGCAACAGCTACTATATATGGTTCTGGGGAAGATGTGGTTTCTCGGTTAGCCAAACCTTTAGTAGATGTTCAAAAACGCTGGGGAATAAACTTACCAGAAGATATTTTCAGTTGGGTACAGGGAGAATATGCGATCGCATTGTTACCTGAGAAAGAGCAAACAACCCCTCATTGGATTTTTGTGGTGGAAAAATCCGAGAGTGTAGAACAAGGTATTGCTCGTTTGGATGCGATCGCATCATCCAATGGACTCAGCATTAATGCCCTGACTATAGATAAGCAAAAAGTCTCCGCTTGGACAGAGTTAACTACGGCGGCTAAAAAAGGTGATGCTAAAGAAGGAGCATCTTTCAGTATTGAAACAAAAGTGCGAGGATTGCATACAACTTTAGGAAATTATGAAATTTTCACTTCTGACTTAGAAACGATAAATGAAATTATCACAACTAAGAATAATTCCTTAATTGACAATCCTAATTTCCAAGATAGTATTGCTGCAATTCCCTTACCAAACCAAGGCTATATATATCTTGACTGGACAAAAAGCCAGAATTTGTTAGAGCGTCAAGTACCGATTCTCAAGCTAGCGGAAGTTTTAGGGAAACCGTTTTTTGATAATTTGCGATCGCTCACAGTCAGCAGTTATGGAACTGACACGCGATCGCTCAAAGGCGGCGTTTTCTTCCAACTCAAGAATTCATGAAATTTTCATAAAAGCTCAAGTGCAGAAGGTAAAAACTATTTTACCTTCTGCATTCTTTTATCATAAATTAAAAATAAAACTAGAAGTGATACCATGAAATACACGTATATTTTAAGAGTTGATTGTGGAAAAGACAAAATAAAAATAGTCAGTGATATTTTGGGTGTTGATACCAATTCCAATAATTATTGGGAGCAAATACTTATTGAAGAAGCTTTAGACCCTCCAGTAAATTTTGTAGATAGATTTTTCAAGATTATAGAAGGCAAATATCAGAAGCTTTCTATGGTTGGAGTTCACAAAAATGATATACAGCACTTCCGGCAGCTATGAGGTACATCCTAAAAGCTGAAAGCGATTATAGGAAAGGGGCAAGGAGAAAACTATATTGCATAATAGCCGGAAGCGCTGTATCCGTGTGGATATATTATGAATATGATGAACAGTGTAATATGTCATTTTCACCTGAAGATATGAAACGTCTAGGAGACAATCAAATTACTTTATGTATTTCATGCTGGGAAGCGCATAGCAAAAATGCTCATAGCAATCATAAACTTTAGATCAAGAAATAGCCTAGCAATTAGCTGTTTGCTTTAAAAACCCTTTATTGTGGCACATTTTAATGTGGCACAACCAACGGAAATTTCACTGGAATTTTTTCATTAGAATATGTATATATCATTACTAACTTAACAGCCTGTTGGAGGGCTACTATGAAATTTTGTCGCCCCCGACTTGAGTTTAGCGTCGGCTGGTTGTTGGCTATACTTGCCACCATCACAGCTACACCTGTAATAGCAGAGACAGCAGCGAATTTTGGTACTTTTACCGTGTCAACAAACTCTAATCCAGCACAAGGAACAGTGCAGGGGTTTACAGGTGGTTCTTACTCATTGTCTGCCATAAGTAACCGCGATCGCGACCAAAAAGCCTGTATTGGTTTTGCCGATCCTAATCCAGATCACATTATGGTTTTGGAAAATGACTTTTCCCAGCTAACAATCAAAGTCGATAGCAACAATACCGACACGACTTTACTCATTCAAGGCCCAGATCAAAATACGATTCGCTGCGGCGATGATACTGGCAAAAGAAAAGATGCTAGCGTTAGCGATCGCAACTGGAAAAAAGGTATTTATCGGATTTGGGTAGGTACATTTAATTCTGGGGTCAAGCGTGATTATACTCTGGCAGTAGAGCAGCAGTGAAGTGGGGAAGAAGCAAGGGAGCAGGGGGTAGGGAAGCAGGGGGCAGAGGAGTGTGGGGAGTGTGGGGGGTAAGACTTCTTCCCCATCCTCCCACACCTCCCACACCCCTTGGATTTCTCACAAGTGAGAAATCCAGGCTAATGCCCAATTCCCAATTCCCAATTTTTATGTGCAACACCTGAGACGATAATATGGGAGAGTAGCTTGTTGTGCTTTCCGAGGGTGCTATCTCGTGCTATCTATACTGATTGCTGACTTTCGTATCATATTTGAACGTGACCCAGCTGCCCGTAACTGGTTGGAAGTTTTATTTTGTTACCCTGGTTTGCAAGCCCTGCTATTCCATAGGCTGGCTCACTGGCTGTATGCTCTTGGTTTTCCTTTTATTCCTCGCCTGATTTCTCACTTGGCTCGGTTTTTGACTGGAATTGAAATCCACCCTGGGGCAACAATTGGGCAAAGTGTGTTTATTGACCACGGCATGGGTGTAGTAATTGGTGAAACTGCGATCGTGGGAGACTATGCCCTAATTTATCAAGGTGTCACCCTTGGAGGTACTGGTAAAGAATGTGGTAAGCGTCATCCAACTGTAGGTGAAAACGTCGTAGTCGGGGCTGGAGCAAAGGTACTGGGCAATATCCAAATTGGTAATAATGTTCGTATTGGCGCTGGGTCTGTTGTTCTAAGGGATGTACCTTCAGACTGTACTGTGGTAGGAGTGCCTGGGCGCATCATGTATCGTTCTGGAGTTCGGGTTTCACCTCTTGAACACAATAACTTACCAGATTCAGAAGCTCAAGTAATTCGCGCTTTAGTAGACCGGATTGAGGCGTTGGAAGAACAAATACAAACTCTTGGGCGCACCAATTCTTCAGAAAAAACTCCTGTTTTAGTGGGTTGTTTAGCCACCAAAGAGGATGAGCCAACCCACGATACTCGCTGGTGCAACCTCAAAGATAAGACCATCCAGCAATTTTTAGATGGTGCTGGCATTTAGTTAAAAGTCAAGGGTTAAGGGTAGAATGGCACGCTTGTTAATCGCAAAGCCCTGATATAACTTGCTTTTTGAGTGTGGGGAGTGTGGGGAGTGTGGGGGGTAAGACTTCTTCCCCGTCCTCCCACACCTCCCACACCCTGCCAGCAAGGAGGTTTCAGCTTTTCTATTAGTGCCATTCGGTTAAGGGTCAATCTTTAGCCCTTTCAAGGTGACTCGTAAAATCTCTTATTTTTTCTCAGCGATCTCTGTGCCTCTGTGGTTTAAAAGTATTTTTTCTAACCACTGAGATGCAGAGGACACAGAGTATAGAGCTTAAAGAGGAATCTATTTTGCAAAATTTTTACGCACCTTGGAAGGGGTAGGGTGAATCTTTTGACTCTTTACAAAATCACGGATTAATTGCTTCGCTAGACCACTCTTGCTGGTGATTAAGGTGGTAAAGCCATCGATTTTGTGGTTCGCCGCGTAATTCTAAATGGTCTACTTGCACCGGATCGAGTAGCAGGAGACAAAAATTAGGGAGTGGCTCAATAGGATCGGGTGGTGATGGCTCAAAGGCTCCTGCTTCTTTGATTCTGGGTTTACCAGGATGCGGCCAACCAAACTGTAAACGCGCCGCATCACTTAATTCTTGCCACATTGCGATCCGGGCTGGCTGTAAATCTTGATGAGAATCATCACTGCTGATTAAGGTCAAATCGCCAGCCATACGGAATTGTTCTCGTGTATTGGGGAAGTACCAACAAATTTCTGCCCAAGGTTGTTGCTGTATCTGGTCGGCTTTGGCGCTACGAGTATCAGTGATAAATCTTAGCTGGTTTGTATCTTCCAGGAAGCCGCGAAAGACTAGGGTACGATTGGCGGGGCGACCATTGGGTTGGACTGTTGCTAGTTGCAGGTAACGGGCATAAACAAGGCTGCGGTTGCGATGGAGTGCATGAGCGATCGCACCTCGCCAAGGAGCAAGAGACATATCAATTAAAAATTAAAAATTAAAAGTTAAAAATGAACAAAGTCAGATTAAATCTGGGTTTCCAGGTTTGGGTCTGTTGTCTTATTTTAGACAATTGGTACAACACTAAGTAAATAATTTTGCTGTCTCTGTGTCTTTGGGTGAGTATTATCCTTATTTCAACGCAGAATATATAGTATGTTGTATAAATTCGTAGATGAGCTATGGCGGGAATTCAAGTTGGAATTGAAGGGGAAGGCGCACCAGCAGCAGCCGAGGCTTTGCTAGAAATTCCTGGAATATCGGGAAGCTATGAAGTTCCGACGCAAAGGGAGGGAACATTAGCTGCGATCGCTACTATTATTACCATTGTGGGTGGTGTTGCGGCTTTAGCTGAACAAATTCGCAAATGGTATCAAGAATGGCATAAATCCCATCCAGGGAAGCAATTTGATGTGGTAATTCTTGACCCTGAGACTGGAAACAGGATTTTACTCGAAGACGCTACTATAGAGGAAATCACGGAAATCCTCAAATCTATCAGCAAATAAGTGCAAACTATCCGCATTCAACTTCGGGAAAGTACGCAGGAAACAGTTGAACTCAGGTATTGGCTACCTCAAATAAAGCACTATGAATCACGTTGTTTGAAATTAGCAGAAATCGCTGATTTCCTCAAGCAAGGTGAACGAGATTATTATAAACTGCTGCCCAATTTACCAGGAATGGGGAAGCAGTTATTTTTTTGGTTGGATGGGGATGGACGCTGGTTGAGTCGGGGAATTGCTAACTGTCGCGGTGAGGGGTTGGTAATTGCCATTGATACTGGGAAACAACTGGCACATCTACCTTGGGAAGTGCTGCATGATGGTGCGGATTTTTTGGTGAAGCGGGTGAATCCAGTGGTGTTACCTCTGCGCTGGATTGAGAAAGAAACGGAACCGTTTTCTGTGGAAGCACGACAATTGCGAGTATTGTTTATGGCAACCGATCCGGAAGATGTGGAACCAAAGTTAGAGTTTGAACAGGAAGAAGCGATAATTCTGGCTGATACGCGAGATTTTGCTGTAGATTTGCGGGTGGAAGAAAGCGGTTGCGTTAGCGAGTTGGGTAAGGTGTGGAGTCGCTATTTTAGTCAATATTTTAATGGCTTTGATGTGTTTCACCTCACAGGACACGCCTCAATTAAAGCTGAAGCACCTTACACGCCTTACTTTATCACTGAGACGGAAATCGGGGAACGCCACGAAACCACAGCCGCAGAACTGGCCGAAGTCTTCCGGTTTCGCTTTCCCAAATTGGTGTTTTTATCTGGGTGTCGGACTGGACAAGCACCAGATAAAGGGGCTGTCCCTTCAATGGCTGAGGCACTAATTGCACAAGGGGCTAGGGCGGTTTTAAGTTGGGGGCGGCCTGTGGAAGATCGGACAGCTACAGCCGCCGCCGCGCACCTCTACGGCAAATTGGCAGCCGGATATCAATTAGCTGAAGCACTCGCTAGCACTTACCAGCAGTTGTTTAAACAGAATGTGCGGGACTGGCATTTGTTGCGGTTATATGTCCAGGGAGAATGTCCCGGTGCGTTGGTGGATGTGGTGGGAGATGTGCCACCCTCAGCGCCGGAACCTGCATACCAACAGTTTTTAGATCCCGATACCCAACTGGTGCGGGTGGCGAAACCCTCTGAGTTTGTTGGGAGACGACGGAATTTGCAACGTTGTCTCAAAGCTATTCGCACTTCATTAGGGGTACTAATTCACGGACTGGGGGGTGTGGGTAAGAGTACTGTGACGGCGCGACTTCTGGAAAGGATGGTTGGCTATCACAGGCTGGTGAACTTTCGGCAACTGGATGAGGACAAACTGCTCAAAACCCTTGCTGAACAATGTACCTCGGAACGGGGGCATGAAATTCTCAATGGCAAGTTACCGTTGATGCAGCGCCTCACCAAGTTTTTCACTGAAGGACTGAATACCAAAGAACAGCGATTTGTTTTTGTGCTGGATGACTTTGAGGCGAATTTGGATTTACGAAATGGGGTTTATGTCTTGCAACCACAAGTTGTGGATGTTCTGCTGGCGTTGCTGAAGGCGATGCAAAATTCCCAACTTCCCCACAAGGTAATTATTACCTGTCGCTACAATTTCACATTGTCGGAACTGAATCATCGTCTGTACCGCGAACCTCTGGGGGCTTTGGCTGGGGCAGATTTAATTAAAAAGTATAATCGTCTGGATTCGTTTAATGGCAGTTGGCAATTTCAGCCAGATTTGCCCGAACGTGCCAAACAAGCAGCAGATGGAAATCCTCGGCTGTTGGAATGGTTAGATAAGATTTTGCAAAATTCCCCGAAGTCGCCAGAAGCCGAGAGGGGAGTTGAGATGATTCTGCAAAAGATGGCAGATAAGGAAAAGGAATTTCGTGAGGATATTTTGGCACAGGAATTGCTGAAGCAGCAAACTCCAGCTTTGCGTCTTATGCTGGGGAAGTTGTTGGTGTATGAGTTACCTGTTCCTCTAGCTGCTATTGACCCGATTTGTGAGGATATCTCAAGTTGGGAAAGTCATAAGCAACGCGCTGAAATTTTGGGTTTGTTGGAAGTGACGCTTACCAACAACACAGAGAGGTTGTATCGTGTTCCCCGAATTTTGTCACCGTTGCTAGAGTTTCCAGAAAACCCCAAGGGTGAAGACTTGTATAAACAAGCTGCACAAATTTTGTATCGCCTGTGGTGGGAAGAGAAGAAAGGTGCAATGGAAGCACAAACTTTAGAAATTCATCGGTTGGCGTTGTTGGGGAAGGATGAAGACATTGCGGGGAAAATAGCTAGTTCATTGGCGATATACTTGCGGAATCAAAGTCGATTTCGGGAAGCAATACATCTGTGCAAATCAACTTTAGAAATTACTAAAAACCATAGTGTTCTCAGAGAAATTGCTTGTTGCGAACACACAATGGGTGAAGTTGATCAAGCATTAAACTATTACGAACAAGCTTTAAATCTTTGTCCCACAGAAGACGAAGCAAAATTAGCGTCAATTTATCATCATTTAGGGATACTAAAAGCAGACAAAGGGGAAGTGGATGAAGCGATCGCACTCTACAATCAGTCTTTAGAAATAACTCAACGCATTGGAAATGTCCAAGGCAAAGCGGCGACGTTGAACCAACTGGGACGTATCTACGCCAACAAAGGGGATGTGGATCAAGCAATTGCACTTTTCAATCAGTCTTTGTCAATAAAAGAACGCGTTGGAGATGTCCAAGGCAAAGCGGCAACGTTGCATCAACTGGGACGTATCTACGCCAACAAAGGGGATGTGGATCAAGCGATCGCACTCTACAATCAGTCTTTGGAGATAAGTGAACGCATTGGTGATGTCCAAGGCAAAGCGGCGACGTTGCAGCAACTCGGATGTATCTACGCCAACAAAGGGGAAGTGGATCAAGCGATCGCACTCTACAATCAGTCTTTGGAAATAGATGAACGCATTGGTTATGTCCTAGGCAAAGCAGGGACATTGCACAATTTAGCAGCTATCTTCGCCGACCAAGGGGAAGTGGATCAAGCGATCGCACTCTACAATCAGTCTTTGGAGATAAATGAACGCATTGGAAATGTCCAAGACAAAGCAGCGACGTTGAATCAACTCGGACGTATCTACGCTAACAAAGGGGATGTGGATCAAGCGATCACACTTTTCAATCAGTCTTTGGAAATCAAGGAACGCATTGGTGATGTCCGAGGTAAAGCGGCGACGTTGCACAATCTGGGATATATCTACGCCGACAAAGGGGAAGTGGATGAAGCGATCGCACTCTACAATCAGTCTTTGGAAATAAATGAAAGCATTGGAAATGTCCAAGGCAAAGCAGGGACATTGCACAATTTAGCAGCTATCTACGCCGACAAAGGGGAAGTGGATGAAGCGATCGCACTTTTCAATCAGTCTTTGGAAATATTTGAACGCATTGGTAATGTCAAAGGTAAAGCGGCGACGTTGCACAATCTAGCAGATATCTACGCCAACAAAGGGGAAGTGGATGAAGCGATCGCACTCTACAATCAGTCTTTGGAAATATTTGAACGCATTGGTGATGTCCAAGGCAAAGCGGCGACGTTGCACGAACTGGGACGTATCCACGCCAACAAAGGGGAAGTGGATGAAGCGATCGCACTTTTCAATCAGTCTTTGGAAATATTTGAACGCATTGGAGATGTCCAAGGCAAAGCGGTGACGTTGCAATGGCTGGGGTATCTACGCCAACAAAGGGGAAGTGGATGAAGCGATCGCACTTTTCAATCAGTCTTTGGAAATATTTGAACGCATTGGAGATGTCCAAGGCAAAGCGGTG